>PKWS01000358.1 GCA_003132105.1 Desulfosporosinus sp. | reverse complement strand
TTTTTAGGTATAAGGAAAAAAGCTACATTCATTATAATTACGCTCCATTTTGCAAATTTTTATACCCTAACGATAATCCAAATAATAACAACCTTTTCGATCCTCAGTCAAACTGACCTTTCTCAATTTCGATAGGCTTTAACTTATATTATAGGGATATCCTTCTAAAAAGGAAAGGGAATAATCAATCATCCATCTAGTGACTAATTCTCCCAACCCTTTGCCTGGGTTAAAAATAAAAAGCAAAAGGACGGAACTTTTTAGCGTTAGCATGCATCTAGAAGACATAAGTAGAGGTGAAGGAAAGAGAAAAGGATAAAGAGTAAAACCAAAAAAATTTATTAATGAGGGCGAAAGGTGAGAGGGAAAATGAGTGCAGGATTAGCTAACATCCCCTGGAGTTTGATTATACCCATTATTATTATCCAATTAATACTACAAGTTGCTTCTTTGATTAGCTTGGTGCGAAGTGAAGGAGTCCAGAGCGGAAATAAGATCATTTGGGCTATTATCATAGTGGTATTTAGTATGATTGGTCCTATTTTATACTGGACTCTCGGAAGAGAAGTCCAATGATTGAATGCAAGGCAATTAGTATGAAGTTTGGAGCTTTCAAGGCCTTGGATAATGTCAGTTTTCGTGTGCCTAGCGAGAAGTGCTATGGTTTCCTGGGCCAAAATGGGGCGGGTAAGACAACGGTTTTGCGTATGTTGGTGGGTTTACTACGTCCGGATCAGGGGGAGATATTCGTTGCTGGACATTCTCTCCTCACCGAACGGGAGCAGGTTCAGCGGCTCTGCGGTTATCTCCCGCAACGACCGGAGTTTTACCCGTGGTTAAGCGGTGAGGAGTTCCTTAGGCTAAGCGCGGAACTGGTGGGTGTGTCGGCACGCCAGACGAAACATGAGGCGGGCAAGTATCTAGCTACCGTTGGCTTGGCGGACTTCGCTCGCCGCCGGGTGGGTAAATACTCGGGTGGCATGCAGCAACGCTTAGGTTTGGCCGCGGCTTTGATCGGGGACCCACCGGTGCTCTTATTGGATGAGCCAGTGTCAGCCCTTGATCCGCAAGGAAGAGATGAAATGTTTTCCTTATTAAAAAAACTAAAACAAGAAAAGACCATCTTTTTATCCAGCCATATTTTACACGATATTGAGCAGGTGTGTGATGGTGTGGTAATAATCCATAAGGGGCAAATCAGGGCCCAGGGATCTCTGCCTGAGTTACTAAATCAAAGCGGGGAAAGCACCGTTGGTGCTCAGGTGCACTTCGAGGTTGACAGTCGGCTGAAAACAAATTAGGTTTATTTACGTTGCCAAAAAAGAAAAAGATTCTCCATGGAAGATCATTAGTATTGGAACAGTATACCGCTCCCCATTGTCAAGACACGATTTTTGAAATTTAAGTTATCTCCTTTCCAGTTAAATTTAATCGAGTTTGGTTAAGGGAACGTTTGATGTTGAATTTCGGGAATAGACCTCTGGGGTTAGGCTTGACATGGGACCCTACGTCGGATGCTTGTATGGGTCGAGGAATGTGGCTCATAATGATGTATTCCTTTGGGGTTGCCCCATTCCCTGATTAAGGGTAGCATCCGCCGCTCCCATGTAAAGCCTTGATTTTGGGTCAAGAGACGACGAAATTCAGGCAACTTCTGTTGATGACTTTCCATAATAAACATTTACAGGAACTTCACCTCCAAGGGAATCATGTGGACGATAAGTGTTGTACATGACCATGTACTCGTTGATGCCCTTTCGAAGCTCTCTCGGGGTGTGATAATCGTTGATATAGATGTCATCATACTTGATACTGCGAAAGAACCGTTCTGTCCTAACATTGTCTAAGGCCTGGCCTTTGCCATCCATCGAAACTTTGATCTCGTTATCCTCTAGAAGCTTGATATAATCCGGATTGGTAAAATGACTTCCCTGATCACTGTTCATAATTTTCGGCTTGCATCGACTAAAGGCTCGTTTCAGACAGGTCATAACAAACCCCTTTTCCAGTGTGCTCGACAGCTCATAATCCACAATAAGCCTGCTATACCAATCGATAATTATAAAGAGATACATAAATCCTTTCTCCATCTTTACGTACGTTATATCTACTCCCCAAACCTGGTTCGGTCTCACTATCTTTAGATTTCTCAACAGATAGGGTTTAACATATTGGGCGTGGTAACGTTTGCTGAGATTTGGTTTCGGATAGATTGTAATAATATCCATTGCTTTCATTAAACGCCGTACACGCTTACGATTGATTATCGCATCCTTGCAAAGAATATCCGTAATTTTGCGATACCCAAACGTGGGATGGGCAGTATGGATTGCATCAATCTTGTGCATTATTCCAATGGTTTCCTCATCCGGACCGGTAACCTTCGGTTTCCTGTACGTGCTGCTACGATTGACCGATAGTAGCTCACACTGCCGTTTCACCGTCAAATGCTCATGATGGTGTTTAACAAGTTCCATACGTCTACTATCTACCCCGTAATTCTCTAGATTTTTTTTTCATCCAATCAACTTCAATCGTCAATTGGCCTACTTTTCGCTCAAGCTCTGCAATTTGATCTTCCTTCTCTACGAGGACTTGTTCGGCGTCAGAAGGGCCTTTCCTAAAAACTTCAAACGCTCGTTCCAAAAGCTGAGTCTTCCAGCGACCAATTACGACGGGACTGATCTGATGTGTAGCCGCTAACTCATTGACTGTGTTTTCTTCCCGTAGTAATTGAAGAACTACTTGAGCTTTAAATTCTGGGGTAAACGTTTTTCTCGTCTTACTCATGTTACCAGTATAACCTAATTTTTCAATTTACTGTCTCACCTACGGGGTTCAGTATA
>PKWS01000239.1:2758-4979 GCA_003132105.1 Desulfosporosinus sp. | reverse complement strand
TGCAACCGGATCTGGGAACGACTTTGGTCATAGCGGCTACGGCATTTTTTATGTTGATTGCAGCTGGAGCACGGGCTAGCCATATTGTTTCATTAATCGGGATTGGGCTTGGGTTAGTGGTTGCAGCTATTGCAGCAGCGCCTTACCGAATGCGGCGTATCTTCGCTTTTTTGGATCCATGGGCTGATCCATTGGGAAAAGGGTATCAGACGATACAGGCACTTTTGGCTCTAGGCCCGGGTGGATTGTTTGGTTTAGGTTTAGGGCAAAGTCGACAGAAGTTTCTTTATTTGCCGGAAAACCATACCGATTTCATCTTTGCCATGATTGGCGAGGAACTTGGTTTCATCGGTGCGTCTTTGGTAATTTTACTCTTTTTCCTCTTTGCATGGCGAGGATTTCGAGTGGCAATGAGGGCGCCAGATGCATTTATGGGTTTTCTCGCCGTTGGATTAACCGCCATGGTGTCCATACAGGCAATGATCAACATGGGCGTAGTTAGCGGGGTACTGCCGGTCACCGGGATTACCTTACCGTTTATAAGTTATGGGGGCACATCGCTCGTCTTCACAATGCTAGGCGTTGGAGTGTTGCTGAATATTTCCCGTGAAGCAAGGTAAGGAAGGGGTATAACAGTGCGTGTAATTTTGACTGGTGGTGGAACAGGTGGGCATATTTATCCAGCGTTAGCCATTGCTAAAGGGTTGTTGGCTCGTGATGCTGAGACCCAAATTCTCTATGTGGGAATCCGGGACGGGATGGAAGCGCGCTTGGTGCCAGAGGCTGGCATAAAGTTCGTGGGGATTTCTGGAAAAGGACTGCCTCGCAGATTAAGCCTGGATACGATAAAAGTTGTAGGTAAGAGCTTCAAGGCTCTTTGGGAGACGAAGAAACTGTTGCGTCAGTTTCATCCCGATCTAGTGGTAGGAACAGGCGGATTTGTGTCAGGGCCGGTTGTTTTGACGGCTGCCCTTTTTAATATTCCCACATTGCTCCATGAACAGAATGCCTTGCCTGGGATTACCAATCGTATTTTAGCGCGGGTTGTACGACGTGTCATGGTGACTTTTCCAGAGAGTATGGAGCGTTTTGGCGTTAAGAAGAAGCTGGAGCTTGTTGGGCTTCCTGTTCGCCCAGAAATTGGACATGTTTCTCGACGAGCAGGGGCAACGAAGTTTAAGTTGCGATCGGATCGATTGACCTTGCTGGTGACAGGTGGGAGCAGAGGGGCTCGAACGTTAAATCAGGCCATGATCGAGGTCTTGGCGCAGCTTGCCCAGCGTTCGGAAATTCAGGTGATCTGGGCAACCGGAAAAACGACGTATACGGAAACCATTGAGGCGTTAAAGAAAAGGGGAATTTTCTGGGATCGTCCGCAGTGGTGCGTCCTAGAGTATTTGAAAGACATGCCTGAAGCCTTAGCCTGTGCTGACATTTTCATTGGACGGGCAGGGGCAGCCTCCTTGGCCGAGTTGATGATAGCAGGTATCCCCAGTGTGTTAATTCCCTACCCCTATGCAGCGGAGAATCATCAAGAACATAATGCCCAGGCACTAGTTCAAGCGGGTGCCGCAAGAATCATTCTCGACTCAGAATTAGACGGGGAACGATTGTGGAAAGAAGTGGAGGGGCTGATAACTCAACCCTCTCTTCTCGCTGAAATGGGAGCCGCTGCCGAAACGCTGGCGCAACCGCAGGCCTTAAATAAGATTGTGGAACTCTGTAGGTCTACTGCTTGGCACTAGCTCGATATTCGTGGTTCGTGGTTCGAACACAACGAATATCGAACATCGAACATNNAGGAAGATACAATTGGTTGCCTCTTCTGCGGCTCCCGGCATTGACGGAGTTCGGGCCGTGTTGAAAGGAATCAAGCTTGAGTTTTCCGAGGTGGAGGATTTAAGCGAAGGAATCATGGAAAATTGGTGGGAGAAGCCTTTTGATCAAATGGCCGCGTCCGAGGGGTCTGGCCCAGTGACGGACGTAGTATTCTGGTCTGAGGGGACGGAACACAATATCTGGCGAGAAAAAGCAATCTCAGAAGGGTTGAACCAGCAATCGATTGAGTCGTTCCTACATAATATTTTGGAGGATGAAGTCATTTTAAGGGTTTCTGAACCGACGGTTTTTATTGAAGGGCGTCCCTTGTTAGGGCATGTTTTGCAGGAGGCCGGGTTCGAACCGACCATACTCTGGCCCACGAAGGACGGGGAATGGCAAT
>PKWS01000239.1:0-2725 GCA_003132105.1 Desulfosporosinus sp. | reverse complement strand
TGAAATTCGTTGGCCAAATTCCAAGGTGGCCGGAACCGATGGAAGAGCAAGTAGCAGCTGAAACAATAGCAAAGTGCATAGATTTAGGAGTTTCCTGGCTGGATATTCAGTTGGCGCTTAGCTCTGTTTGGAAAAATACAACAATTACGGATAATTTGAGGTGGAATATTGATGATATTGGATGGAATGCCGGGGCGGGTGGAGAAGAATTACCCTCTGGACCAATTGACCACGTGGAAGATTGGTGGGCCCGCTGAGGCTGTGTATTGGCCCCAATCAAAGGAAGACCTGTCGACGGTGTGGCAACGTGCCCAGGAAGCAAAAGTCCCGGTTTGGTTAATCGGGCAAGGCTCCAATCTACTGTTGCCGGATGAAGGGCTTCCCGGAGTTACGTTGGTGACCACATCTCTTCGTGCGATAGAGTGGGGTGATTACACGGTTCAGGTTGAAGCGGGGTACTCCTTAGCCCGTTTAGCCCAAGAAGCAGGAGAACGTGGCTTTAGCGGCTTGGAATTTGCTCGGGGAATCCCCGGATCCGTTGGTGGTGCGGTCATGATGAATGCCGGTGCCCATGGAGGGGAAATGGCTCCACACATAAAGAATGTTACCGCGCTTTGGGCGGATGGTACGGTTAAAAAGGTAGAAAAAACTGAACTCGAATTTGCTTATCGGTTCTGTTCCTTGCGTGGCCACGCGTGGGTCTTGGAAGTCCAGCTTGTGTTTTCTCCAGGGGATCGTCAAACGATTTTGCTTAATATGAAAGAAAACTTAGCTAAAAGAGCGCTCAATCAACCACTGGAGAAACCAAGTGCCGGAAGTGTTTTTCAGAATCCTCCGGGTGATTCGGCCGGACGATTGATTGAAGCCGCCGGTTGGAAAGGGAGAAGCATAGGTGGGGCCCAGGTTTCTACTAAACACGCGAACTTTATAGTGAATACGGGTAACGCCGAGGCTAAGGATGTGCTCGCTCTGATGGAGGAGATCCAGAGAGATGTGCAGTTGAAATTTGGAATCACATTGCAAACGGAAGTAACGTACCTTGAACGATGCACGATGCACGATGCACGAATCGAAGGCGAACAAAGTTCGCAGAACGATTAATGTCTCAAAGCTCAATTCGTACTTCGATTCGCAGAATCGAATTCACAAATCGGACATCGAGCCTCGAACATCGAACATCGAAAAGGGGGTAGGATCATGGCGCTGGATCGCTATGTTATCACCGGAAAACAGCGATTAGAAGGAAGAATCCGGGTAAGTGGGGCAAAGAACTCTTCGCTTCCCCTATTGGCTGCAACCATACTAGCTGAAGGGACATCCACTTTGTTAGAGATCCCGGAGTTAGCTGATATTACGCATATGATCGAGGTACTTGAGCACCTCGGCTGTGGGGTTGTGCGCCAAAATAATGCGATGCATATCAATGCTGGAGGGCTAGAGTCCTGTGAGGTCGATGAAGGACTTATGCGGCAAATGCGTGCTTCTAATCTTATTTTAGGCCCGTTATTAGCCCGGCATGGACGGGTAAAGATATCCAGACCGGGAGGGTGCGCCATTGGCTCCCGCCCAATGGATCAACACATTAAGGGGCTTCAACAACTAGGGGTTAAAGTTAGAGAAAAACATGGATATATTGAAGCTTGGACAGATCAGTTACGGGGTTCGGATGTCTACCTAGATGTCCCGAGTGTTGGGGCTACAGAAAACATTATGATGGCAGCTGTCTTAGCCAAAGGCATCACCGTGATTCGCAATGCGGCACGCGAACCAGAAATTGTGGATTTGCAAATTTACTTGAATAAGATGGGAGCAAAAGTACGTGGTGCAGGCATGGATGTACTTCGGATTGACGGGGTAGAAAAGCTTCACCCCGCAGAACATACAGTCATACCGGATCGAATAGAAGCCGGTACGCATATGATTGCGGCAGTCATGACTGAAGGGGATATGTTGATTGAGAATGTTATCCCAGAACACTTGGAACCTGTTATTGCTAAATTACGTCAGGCTGGAGCTTTTATAACCCTTATGGATGATTCAGTTCGTGTTCAGCAGCGGGGAAGAATTCGGGGCGTGGACCTTAAGACAATGCCCTACCCGGGATTTCCGACAGACATGCAACCACAGTTTATGGCGATGCTCTCCTGCGCGGAAGGAACGAGCATTATAACGGAAACAATCTTTGAAAACCGCTTTCAGCATGTGGATGAGTTACGCCGTATGGGAGCACAAATCACGGTCGAGGGAAGAACATCCATCATTCGTGGCGTTAAGACGCTTGAAGGGGCCTTCGTGGAGGCTACAGACCTTCGGGCCGGGGCAGCGCTCTTCCTTGCCGCATTAGCAGCTGAAGAGGTAACCGTACTCGAAAAAGTAAACTACATTGATAGAGGGTACGAAAAGTTAGAAGAGAAATATCGCCACTTGGGAGCAAAACTACTGAGAATTGGCGGCGAGGCATGAGGCTAGGCGCGATGCACGATGCACGAATCGAAAGCGAACAAAGTTCGCAGAACGATTAAAGTCTCGAAGTTCAATTCGTACTTCGATTCGCAGAATCGAATTCACAATTCGGACATCGAGCCTCGAGCATCGTGCATCGAAACAAGGTGCATCGAAATAGTGCGTATTTTGTCTAGAAAAGATTTTTAAAAAAGCATGACAGAATAGGACTGTATTCGTTATACTGGGATGAGGAGGAATTGCGACATGCAACCCAAAAAAA
>PKWS01000032.1 GCA_003132105.1 Desulfosporosinus sp. | reverse complement strand
TCTTACTTTATTTTTATGCTGATAAAAATCCTAATGAGGTAACGACAGTTAAGGTCTACCCTCCTAAAACGAAAATTTCAACTCCTCTACTTTCGCCTCAAGCAGAAGACCCAAACCACCCAAAGATCGTGCCCAAGGAGGTTCCCGTAGAGCCACGGATTGAAAAACGGTATGGAAATCCGCAAATCACAGAACTGTATTCGCTTGAACTCCCGAATAGTGATGAAGATACCGCACCAAATGATATCTTAAATACCTTTGACCCACCGAGTGGCAATGAAAAGATTTCAGAAGGTGGTACAATTGAACAATTTGTTGTCTCAGCCACGACCAATTTGATGTATTTAAATGTAAAGAACGATTCCACTCAATCACTCATGAAAATAGATGTTATGAAAGAAGTGAGTACCGTCCACAAATTAGGGGGTGAGTTAATTGATATTATCGCGACCTCAGATCGGCTCGGAACACTTTATTATGACAGTCAAGTGGGGACTTCCCATCAAGTCATTGCCTTGGAAGGAACAAATCGTAAAATCATCGCTGATAACGTCAACGATAGAATCTTAGGAATCAGAGAGGGCAAGGTATATATTGGCCAAATCGAAAACAATCAACTCGTAAAGATCAAAACCACGCCTGACCTTGCTAAATTGACGAATAACCCTTCTCTGAAAACCGAGTGGGAAGGCTCAATTCCTTTTACCAACGATGTACGTTGGCTCATCGGTGCTAAAGGCCAAATCGTTATTTATGATCATAAAACAGCCAATATCATTACAGCCGGTCAACTAACTGAGGTGCAATTGCACGGAGATGAGAATTACGTCTCGGTCGATGGCGCAGAGCTGATTCAACTTACCAAGCAAGGAACATCCAATCTTGTGGAATTACAACCACTAAAACCTTAACATTTTTTTCTTAAACGTAAGAGATTAAATTTATTCTAGCTTCGCATTATCCATAGCAAATTATACGAAGTTAGGCGTAAAAAAGCTCAAGCACTAAATGAGAACTTGAGTGTCGGAAGGCAGATAACTTGCATAACTTTGGATAATTACGATAGCACGAAACCGTGGGGGTATAGCCACCAGTTATGGAGATTGAATAGTCCCGTGCCTGTCTAATTTAATAGATCAGTTAATGAGTAAGTTCAATGCCGTAAACAAATTGGCTGAAATAGTGTCTGAGGTGGTCATCTAAAACATAACTTCCCCCTCCCCATAACCGAGCACATCTTCAATATTATGCAGTTTTGATTGTGTAAGGAGGAGATTTACCATAGATCATAGACCGACTGAGTTTGTCCGAACCGCATTGAGCGCATTTGGAAAAATCTCTACCCGTGATTTTTTCTATGAGCTGGAGGGTGGATGCTTTTTCTTTGAGCGAAACAGTCGTATTGGTAAGCTGTTTGCAAATTTTTAGTTTGGTAGATTTATTACGGTTACCTAGAAAGCCGTAGTGCCTGATCTTCATAAGTCTACTTGGTAGAATATGAATAAGAAATCTCCGGATAAACTCATCCGCAGAAACGTTCATTAGCTTGCACCTACTACTGTCCTTGTAATCACGCCATTTAAATGTTACAGTACCATTTTCAATACTAATGATACGATTGTTGGAGAGGGCAACTCTATGAGTATATCTACCAAGATACTCAACAACACAGGAAGCATTTTTATAGGGCGGTTTACAGTAGACAATCCACTCTTTAGAATATAGAGAAGTAAGCAGTTTTTCAAACTCGGAGTCATCGGAAAGAAATTTTTGACTACCATGAAATTCAAGCTTGTGCTTACAATACAATTGTTTTAGGTAATACAGAAATTTCCCTCTGAATTTACGAGATAGAACCTTAACCGGGATGAAGAACTTTTTTCTGCTGTTTACCCATTTTCCGATTGGGGATAATCCACCACCAGGTACGATGCAGTGAATATGCGGATGGTGCATAAGATTTTGTCCCCAAGTATGTAGAATAGATGTGAAGCCAAGCTTTGCACCGAGATATTTTTTGTCAGAGCCTAATTCTGCAAGAGTTTCTGAGGTAGCCTTGAACAAAAGAGTATAGAGCTCTTTTTGGTTTTGATACATCATTAAATTTAGAGTATCAGGTAGGGTGAACACGACATGGAAATATCCGATATTAAGCAAATTGTCTTTTTGATTCTCAATCCATCGCTCTTTAGCCAGCGTTTGGCATTTAGGGCAGTGTCTATTGCGACAAGAATTGTAAGAGATTTTAGTATTACCGCAACTTTCACAGACATCCTTATGACCACCTAACTTTGAAGTCCTACAGTTTTGAATGGCTGACATGGCTTTATGTTGAACAAGAGTAAGCTTGTGGTTTTCACGATAGCTTGTTCCGTAGTTTAGGAAGATATTTTGAAGCTCAGCCATCGGCCTTCTTCGTTTCTGTTAACATGTCGAGTGGACTTATTACATTTAAAGATTCGATTTTAAGCAAATGCAGATAAAAACAGGTTGTGCTAATATCTGAATGCCCAAGTAGTTGTTTAATATGAAATATACTTGTGCCTACCTCAAGTAAGTGAGTTGCAAAACTATGGCGAAGGCTGTGTACTGTCACTTTTTTGGTAATATTTGTTTTATTGATATATTTACGGAAAATATTCTGGACAGCTTTGGACGTAAGATGTGTGCCGGTATTTACTCTACCGTAAAAAAGCCATTCTTTGGGGTGGTAAGCTTTCCAATAATCCCGTAATATTTCAAGATTAAATTGTGAAAGCAATGCATATCGATCCTTGGCACCTTTACCATTTCGAATAAATAGCTGCATTTTGTTGCTGTCAATATCTGAAACTTTTNNTTAAAATACATTTATCCCTTAGGTTATCGCAGACACCAAAAAGGGTTTGAATTTCCTCTTGAGAAAGGATGTCAGGGAATTTGCGTATTTTACGGTGACGAGGGATTTGCTTGCAGTTTAAAGTAACATTTAAAGTTATGCCGTACAGAAAGCGAAGGCCGCTATTATATGAATTTACTGTTCCTGAGCAAAGTCCTTTTTCTATTGAAAGATAGTGCAAAAAGATTCTGATGTCTTCTACACCAAGC
>PKWS01000394.1:994-3522 GCA_003132105.1 Desulfosporosinus sp. | reverse complement strand
CGATCCAAAATGACGACCGTCATGTCTTTCACACTTTTCCCCAACGCTTTAGCCACATTCGTGACGTTTTCGAGAACAGTTGCATCCAAATTTATCTTCCCAACTGCAGCAGGACCTACCGCAATCTTATCCATATACATATCTGGCGCGTGAAGTAAGCAGCCTCTNNTTGGCAATCGCCACAACTGCAATCGCTCCTGCTACTCCTTTTGCACAGCTGTTGGTTCCTTCTAGGGGATCAACTGCAACATCTAATTCCGGACTTTCTCCATTTCCGACACGTTCCCCAATGTAGAGCATCGGGGCCTCGTCCATCTCCCCTTCTCCGATCACCACTGTCCCGTCCATGTGAATTGTGTTGAAAACTGCCCGCATCGCTTCAACTGCAGCATTATCAGCGGCCATCTTATCCCCTAGCCCTACCCAGCGTGCAGAAGCTAGCGCCGCAGCCTCTGTCACTCTGGCAAATTCCATCGTAAGTTCTCTTTCCATTTTTAAGCCCTCCTTAATTCTTTCACCCAATATTACCTATCTTGTCTTCCGCAGCCACATTCTTTAGCAGAACGCATCTTTATTGAGGTACATTTTGAATTATGTCATCACATTCATTGTCAATAGTCTTATTGTGACATACTTTTAAAGCGTTTTCAACCATATAAAACTTTAAATCTACAAAAAGGTAGGCATCAGCTTATCTGTATTTCAGACAGGCAGATGCCAATTTTGCGCTTTATAAAAAACAGTAAACGTACAATAACACGACTTTCTAAAGTTTTTTCCAATCCTCAAGGAACTTCTCAATCCCTGCATCTGTCAAGGGGTGACGAAATAACTGCCTCAAAACGCCAAATGGAACGGTTGCATAATCAGCTCCAATTTTAGCAGCTTCCGTGACATGCACTGGGTTTCGAANNGCCATGGACTTGGAAAATCTCGCACATATCTTCCAGCAAGTTTAGCCCATTTTCACCGATGTCATCTAATCGGCCCAGAAATGGGCTGACATAGGTGGCGCCCGCTCGTGCCGCTAGTAGAGCTTGGTTAGCTGTAAACACAAGTGTTACATTCGTCTTGATTTTATCTGCACTTAAGGCCTTTACTGTTTTGAGACCAGCTTCTGTCATAGGAATCTTGACCACAATATTCTTATGAATTGCTGATAACACCTTTGCTTCCTGTAGCATTCCCTCATAATCAAGGGCAATAACTTCTGCGCTTATGGGTCCATCCACGATCCCTATCACCGTGTTAAGGAGTTCGTGAAAGTCCTTACCTTCCTTAGCCACTAAACTGGGATTCGTCGTAAGACCGGCGATCACTCCCATATCCCAGGCTTGTTTTATTTCATCGATATTTGCCGAGTCTAAGAAAAACTCCATGACGTTGCCTTCTTTCTAATCATCAAGCGAAGCGAGTTCGCTGATTAAGCCTTCCCATTACTTCCGAAGACCCTTATTTTCTCTCGAATTATCGCAGTTGCAGCNNTCTCGGGCTGGACCTAACATTTTACGCGGGTCTATTTCTTTGGAGTTCCCTTCAAGTACTTGGCGAGCAGCCCATACAAACGCCTCACGGATATTGGTGTCAATGTTAACTTTGCAAACACCCCGTGAAATCGCTTCCCGAAGCGCATCATCTGGCACTCCTGAAGATCCGTGTAAAACAATCGGAGTCGAAATCCGTTCTCGAATTTTCGTTAATCGTTCAAAGTCCAGCTTAGGTATCCCAATATATTGGCCATGAGCCGTCCCTATGGCAATTGCTAACGCATCCACCTTTGTCGCTTGAACAAAGTGCTCTGCTTCAACCGGATCCGTAAACAATGCCTCGCGGTCGCTAACAGTAATGTCATCCTCGGTCCCGCCGATTTTACCCAATTCGGCCTCTACTGAAACACCTAAAAGTCGAACTGCTTCAATCACTTTGTTGGTCAAGGCAATATTGTCTTCCAACGGGAGTTTGGACCCGTCTATCATCACGGAAGAAAACCCGTTACGCGCACACTGCATGACTTGAGCAAAACTTGTCCCATGGTCGAGATGTAGGGCGATAGGCACGCTTGCTTTTTCGGCAGCCACTTTCGTCAAGGCCGTAATGTACTCAATTCCTGCATATTTTATAGCACCTTGACTGGCCTGAATAATAACTGGAGCATTTTCAGCCTCTGCTGCAGCCACTATTGCCTGAACAATCTCCATATTATTGCAGTTAAAAGCCCCTACTGCATAATGTCCTTTTTGTGCTTTTGCTAATAACTCAATCATCGAAACTAACGCCATTTTTTTCCCTCCTCATTTGTCTTTGAAAGATGCTGACCCCGCAGTGGATTATTAATATGCCAAGTTTTATTTTCTTCTAAATACATCGAATTTATCCCTTCGATTTGTCGAACATTATCCGAACTATCCGCATAAATTACTCCCACTGCTTCACAGAATTCACAATAAAGTTCAATGCGATCCGGTAACAACTCGAAGGATAACTGATGGTTTCCACAAGCACACCCTAAATCTCCTTGCTTGGCCAGA
>PKWS01000394.1:279-939 GCA_003132105.1 Desulfosporosinus sp. | reverse complement strand
GACAAGTAAGCGGCAATGCGTCCTTCCCCCATATGGCATGCCGGTTTAATCTTAAATAATGGGTCTCCCCACAGTAAGCACAAGCATAAGTGACGTTGAACTGCTGAAGGTTACTGCTAGTTACGGACATAAGCTGAAGACCGCAACCACAAAGCAGGTTCTTACGACCTCGCCGAGAAAATGCAAAGAGAGAGAGGGCATGGAATTCTAGCTCCCCACACTGGGAACATTGAATAGCGATTGTGGTATTTGTTGTTAGAATCATAATTCCCACCTCTTCCTACAGCATATACTTCGTCATGCAAGAAGATTTTCCTGCCTTTAGACTAACAAAAAGTATACATTGTAGTTCCGTGGGAACATGTGTTAAATACTATGCTACCGTTAATATCTCCCTTACCCGTTCTCTAAGCTCAAACAAATCAAAGGGTTTACCCATATAAAAGAGAATCCCGAGGTCTTTTGCTTGTTCCATATTTTGAGTATCGCCATAGGCCGTCATCATAATCACGTCAACTCGCCGGTCTAAGGCACGAATCTGTCCTAAAGTTTCTAGCCCGTTCATTCCGGGCATTTTCATGTCCATTAATATGAGATCTGGCTCAAACGTTTTAAGTAACTGAAGGGCTTCTGCCCCGTTCGCGGCCATTTCAACCTCAT
>PKWS01000394.1:0-146 GCA_003132105.1 Desulfosporosinus sp. | reverse complement strand
TTTGCCACTGTCCGGCGCAAAGGGATCACAACCTCATCCCCCAGTGCGCAGTCCTGCATTCCCACATCAATCACAGTTAGCTGCATACCTATTTTTCCGGCAACGCGAACCGTCTTTCCGTTCAGTTCCACCCGTTCTAGCCCGAG
>PKWS01000247.1:4580-5351 GCA_003132105.1 Desulfosporosinus sp. | reverse complement strand
ATCTGACGAAAAGTTACGGAGAAAAAGTACTTTTTGAAGATATTTCATTCGGGATTGAGGAAGGAGAAAAAATAGGGATCATTGGGGTTAATGGGACGGGTAAGTCTACTTTGCTTAAAATCCTAGCGGGTGTGGAATGGCCGGATCAGGGCAAAGTCACGATGGGAAATAACGTGCGGCTCGAGTTTCTCCCTCAAAATCCGGAATTTGAAGAGAAGGCTACGGTTTTACAGCAGGTCTTTAAAGGGAATTCTCCGGTGATGAAGTTGCTTAGGGAGTATGAAGTGGCCGTGGAAAAGCTTAATGAGGATCCGGATCAACCGCTGCTTCAACAAGCCTTGATTGCGCTAGGGCAACAGATGGATGAACTAGAGGCTTGGCAACTCGAAAACGAGGCTAAAGCGATCCTGACTAAGCTCGGAATTTCTAAATTTGATACTCTGATCGGGACCCTGTCGGGTGGGCAGAGAAAACGAGTGGCTTTGGCGAGCGCGCTCATCAACCCTATAGATATTCTGATGCTTGATGAACCTACGAACCACATTGATAATGATACCGTGGATTGGCTAGAACAGTACTTGAATAAACGTAAAGGTGCGTTGGTGATGATTACGCACGACCGGTATTTTCTCGACCGGGTCGTTGGTCGGATATTTGAGTTAGATCAGGGGAAACTTTACCCTTACCCTGGAAATTATAGCCGTTTCTTGGAACTGAAAGTGGAGCGGGAGGAGCAAGTTGAGGCGACTGAGAGAAAACGCCAAAATCTCT
>PKWS01000247.1:0-4510 GCA_003132105.1 Desulfosporosinus sp. | reverse complement strand
GTGGGGTTGTGATCGATGATTTCAATTACATTCTACTTAGAAATGATCGGATCGGGATTATCGGGCCCAATGGGAGTGGCAAGTCAACCTTACTAAACTTAATCGCTGGTTTAATGCTCCCGGATAGCGGGAGCATAGAGATGGGCACCACGGTCAACATGGGGTATTTTGCGCAGGAAAATACGTATTTGAATCCGGATATCCGGGTTATTGATGAGATTAAAGCGGTGGCTGAAGTGATTCCCACGGCCGATGGCGGCTTTATTACCGCAGCCCAAATGCTGGAACGCTTCTTATTTCCTGCGGCTGCTCAATGGACATTGATTGGTAAACTTTCTGGTGGGGAAAAGCGAAGGCTTTATCTTCTGCGGATCTTGATGGCGGCTCCAAATGTCCTCTTGTTAGATGAGCCGACCAATGATTTGGATATTCAAACCTTGACTATTTTAGAAGGCTATCTGGATGAATTTCCGGGTGCAGTGATTGCAGTTTCTCATGATCGGTATTTTCTCGATAGAATTACGGATAAGATTTTCTCCTTCGAAGGTGAGGGGAAAATTCGATCCTACGTGGGAAATTACTCAGATTATCTGGAACAGGGGTATGCGACAAAACAAGCGGACGAGCAGGCGAGGAGTTTAGCCTCGTTGGCAAAGACTTTCCGGACAACGAACGCATCGTCGGGAACGGAAGAACCTGAGAGGAAGAAAGAGCGCCCGCTCAAAATGACCTTTAAAGAGCTGCAAGACTATGAGCAAATCGAGGCTCAAATTGCTCAGACGGAAGAGGAGCTTCAGAAAAACAATCAACTCATGAATGATATGGGTAGTGATTTTGGAAAACTAACGGAGCTGGTTGAGATTCAAAAAGCTTTAGAGAATAAACTCGATGATATGATGGATCGTTGGACGCATTTAAATGAACTGGCGGAAAAGATAGCACACAACAAAGGATAAATATATCGAGCGATGCACGATTTAAGCCTAAAAAATGGAGGAATAATAATATGGATGACAAGACGCTTGAAGCGATGAAAAGAGTATTAGAAGAGAAAAGGCTGAAGAGTTCACAACAAGGAGGACCGTCTAAAGCTACGCAGAAAATTGGGGAGAGAAGAAAGGGCATTAAACGGCGCAAAGTCGGCGGAATGTTTGATAAGTAGATTTAGTTAAGGGGAGAAGTAAAGTCATATGAGCATTTTAACTGTAGAAAGTGTTAGCCATGGGTTTGGTGGACGAAAAATTTTAGAGGATGTGAGCTTTCGCTTACTAAAAGGGGAGCACGTTGGCCTAGTGGGGGCGAACGGGGAAGGGAAATCAACTTTTCTGGATATTATTACAGGAAAGCTCATGCCCGACAAAGGAAAGGTCGAATGGTCAAATCGAGTGACGGTCGGATATTTAGATCAACACACGGTTTTGACCAGAGGGAAAACGATCCGGGACGTTCTCAAAGAGGCGTTTCAAGGGATGTTTGATCTGGAAGCGGAGACGCAACAGATCTATGATCGAATGGGTAGCGTCTCGGAAGGCGAAATGAACAAGCTCTTGGAAGACGTGGGAGAGATTCAGAGCATTCTGGAACACAATGGTTTTTACATGATTGATGCCAAAGTTGAAGAAATTGCGAACGGACTGGGACTCGGAGAAGTAGGGCTGGACAAAGATGTCGAGGAGTTAAGCGGGGGCCAACGTACAAAGGTTTTACTCACGAAACTCTTGCTTCAAAACCCCAGCATTTTAATTTTAGATGAACCTACGAACTTTTTGGATGTGGATCATATTGAGTGGTTGAAGCGCTACCTTAATCAGTATGAAAATGCGTTTATCCTCGTTTCCCACGATGTACCCTTTCTAAATTCCGTGGTAAACCTCATTTATCATGTGGAAAATGCGGGCTTGACTCGCTATACCGGAAACTATGAACAATTTATGGCACTCTTTGAAAACCAAAAGGTGCTGGAAATTAAAGCCTATGATAAGCAGCAAAAAGAAGTGGACCGTATGGAAGACTTTATCGCGAAGAACAAGGCGCGGTTTTCAACGACTGGGCGGGCCAAGAGCCGACAGAAGCAGTTAGAAAAAATGGATATGCTTGATAAACCACGGGAGAAAATCCAACCGACGTTTAAATTCAGAGAAGCGCGGACGCCGAGTAAGATGATTTTTGAGGCGAGGGATATCGTGCTGGGCTATGACGAACCCTTGACACGCCCCTTAAATTTGAAGTTAGAACGTGGACAAAAGGTGGCCATCCGTGGAGTCAACGGGTTGGGTAAATCCACCTTGTTAAAGACGTTACTTGGATATATTAAGCCAGTGTCGGGCGAAGTCGAACTTGGAGATTTTCTCTTCCCGGGTTATTTTGAACAAGAATCAAGTCGCAAGAATCATAATACCGCGTTAGATGAAGTCTGGGGAGAATACCCCGGTCTCTCCAATTCTGAAGTGCGCGGAGCTCTAGCAAGGTGTGGTTTGACCAAGGAACACATCTCGAGTAAGATGATGGTCCTAAGCGGCGGAGAAAACGCCAAAGTTCGACTCTGTAAGCTGATGCTGAAGGATGTGAACTGGTTAGTGCTCGATGAGCCGACCAATCATTTGGACGTGGATGCTAAGGAAGAGCTTAAGAGAGCCATCAAAGACTATAGAGGGACTGTAATTGTCGTTTCTCACGAACCTGAATTTTATGAAGATTGGGTGACTCATGTGTGGAATTTAGAGGAGTGGACGACTAAGATCGTCTAAGACTAATGGATGGAGAATCAAGCGGAAAGAAGTGCTCGCCTAGTGTTAACGCGTCACAGGTGATGGGGCGCAACGAAACTTTAGTTTCGTTGCGCCCCTTAATGTTCAACAGAAACTTAGCGAAAAGTTTATACTTTGTTTATAAACTGTTTAGAGAAAATCAAGATCCATAGGGTATTATTATACATAGAATGGTTCCAGAAATTGGTTAAGGGGCTAAATGGACAAACGAAAAGATGTGAGAGTAGAAAATTAAAACAATTTCCAAGGAGGCAAGTATGGAACACGCAAAAACACTATCAGCTATTTTTATTATAATTGCTGTTTTTCTGGTGAATTACCTTTGTGGGGTTTGGATTGCTCGAAAAAATCAAGTAACCCAACGGACCCCCTAAGGTAGTATGGATCTCTATGAGGCATCTTGATGTTAAACAAAGGCGTAGCAAATAGTTTATACTTTGTTTATAAACTGTTTAGGGAAAATCAAGATAAATAGGATAGAATATACAACATAGGAAGCTTCCTGAAAATAGTTAAGGGGATGAATGAATGAAGGTTAAAAAGAAAACAGCGATGCTATTAAGCTTTACGCTAGGAACCCTGTTGTTAGCGACAACCGCCCTAGCAGACATCGCGAACAAGAGTGGGTACGACCAGTTGAAGGATGCTCTTAAAATGACCGCTCAGCAAAGTACCGAGAAATTTAACAGTTTTACTATGGATGGATCTATGGTGATGAAGGATAATGGGAAAACTCTGATGAACGATAATGTTATTCTAAAGTTTGACCGGAGTAAGAGTGCTTCTGAAAGCCTTTCATCTGGAGAAAATTTACGCGGAGATAAGAACAACTCTCAGAGCTACACAGATAAGACAACCTCTATTAGTGTGAGGAATGGTGACCCTATCTGCTATGTGACAGAGTTTACGAAAGAAAGAAAAGAAGACATTTTCCCCAATCCTTTCAAGGGAAATAGAGCGGAAGATTATGAAAAAATNNCTGGATGAGGTTCAAATCCCATCCTTGGTCAATGCTGTGGTCTCGTTTCAATTAAAACAACAGTTTAGTGGTCGTCAAGACAATCTCCCGAATCTCACCAAGGATATTTTTGTCAAAGAAGTTAAAGGTTCAGCTAAAATTAATAAAGACGGCGTGATGGAGAGCGTCCTAGGGAGTGCAGTGCTGTCTGGTAAGGATGATAAGGGAACAGTTCATGACATAACCGTTGAGGTTTTAGGTAAGTTGTCAGGGATAAACTCCACCACGGTCACTAAACCTGATCTTACAGGAAAAAAAGTCATTAAAAACATCTACAATGAGAACCAAGGGTCAGAGATCTCTAATCCTGAGAAGTTTGTAGGCAAATTCAAAAACGACATCATTATTGAAAAAGACAAGAAGTTTGTAAAAATCGGCGAGAGGTTTGTCGAGATCACACAGTTTGATAACAAGACGGCTGCGGGTCGGTATTATGAGGTGTATAAGCCGGGATTTGAAGAATACGCTACCCCTCAACGCGATTTCAAATTTGATGCCAAAAAGTCAGCACAGAAAGGTAGTCAAAGTTATGATCTCACGACGGAATCCGTGAGTAAGGGAAATTTATGGTTTGATACAACTGGAGGAAAAATAAACTTTAATATGAATACCCCACCCACAGGTGGCGTGCAGTTTGATGGAAATTTCAGCCCAGATTTAGGCTAAGATTAATTTAAAAATTAATGGTAAATCAAGGGGTAGATGGAGCACTGCCGGGTTAAAT
>PKWS01000203.1:5073-7161 GCA_003132105.1 Desulfosporosinus sp. | reverse complement strand
CTTGTTGAAGCTTCTACAATAATCTTTCTCTTTTCCATGACCATTCCTTCTATATTGGTCAGTTTAACGACTTGGTCATCTTTTAGTCCTAACGAAGAGATCGATCCAGACCAAATCGTTTCTACTCTGTCTTCAGCATTACGCTCAAGCGCCAGTTCTAAGGCCTCCTGATATTTTAGGAGAGGAAACTTAAAGAGTTGCCGAGCAGTGTCATCTCGCACGATCACCTCGTTTTTTAAACCTTCGATTAGTGGACGGCTAATATTAGCTGAGATTGGGGTAAGTAAATCTAGGAATATAGCACAGACTTCCGTCGTTAGAAACGGAACAATAAGTATTATACGTTTCAAACCACGTACCCGGGCATAAGTAAGTAACATCTCATCGTAGCCCAAGATATCTGGACCCCCGATTTCCAAAATCTGTCCCGCTGATTCTGGAATCTCTAAACATTCCACTAAATAATTTAAAACATTCCGAATAGCAATGGGTTGAGATTTAGTCTTTACCCACCTTGGGCTAGGAATGATGGGTAAACGCTCGGTAATATAACGGAGCATTTCGAACGATACACTTCCTGAACCAATTACTTGAGCAGCTCGAAACTCGGTGATTGGAACTCCACTCTTTCTTAATTGATCCCCTGTATCGTGCCGACTTTTCAGATGTATTGAGAGATTACCGTTATCTGATCCCAGCCCACTCATGTAGATAATCCGTTTAACTCCCTGTTCCTTAGCAGCCCGCCCAAAATTAGCAGCAGCTTGGATATCCCGTTCAGGAAAACCATTCCCTGCGGTCATTGAGTGAATAAAATAATAAGCAACCTCCACACCCTCTAAAGCGGGCAAGATTGAATCATACTTTAGGACATCTCCTTCAACAACAGTTACCTTATCCCAGCCCCTTCCTTGGACACGTGAAGAATCCCTTACCAGGCATCGAACAGTTTGGCCTTTTTCCATAAAACGAGTGACCAATCGACCACCTATATATCCAGTAGCACCGGTTATTAAAATAATTCTATCGTGATGCTTCACTTCATCCATGAAAATTCCCCTTTTCAATTACACTATAATCATTTCTTCTTCACTCAATTATTCGTTTAACCTCACCTAACGCGGGGCTATTCCTGTCAGAAATCCGTACCCTCCAAGAACCTTCACTGTTCTACTAATTTGCCTTTTCAAACCATTTTTCCTCCTTTTAATCCGTCAGAGCCCAGAATATAATATGCTCCGTGCACGGGATGATCTAGAATGCCGTATGCTCAGTCCGAGCAATGATAAACGTGGCAAGTCGTCGGTAACATATTGATTCGGTAAACACCACCCTTGGTATTGGGTCTGCCATTTGATCATTCCCAAAATGCGGTGTCTTGTTCACGAGTTGCTGACGCACTGCTTCATGCCCAGAGAAGTTATCCACTAATGCCTTAAGTAACTGATTTAACGTAAGATTCTCTGGTCATAGACATGGTACTGCCCATGGCGAGCATTTGTTGTTCCCCACCGGATAAGGTACCTGCCACTTGTTTTTTCACCAATGGGCACTCAAAAGCATCGTCACCATCGATATTGCAAATCGTAAAATGCATTCATTTCTTGAACTTAGCCAACGCATCTGCTAGTGCCGTATTGATCGAGCCACCCTCATTTTGGTTCTGCAAGAATGAGCTAACTTCCCTCTTGTTTATATTACTCTTTTCAGCCTCTCTTCGTTTCGTAAAGGCCGAAAGTTTCTCGCGATGTCCACAAACGCAGGAGAACATTTTGTTATCTCCGTCCCCCTTCACCTCCATCTTCTTGTGGCATTCCGGACACCTTGCGTTCGACGTTTGAGATATCCCTTTCCGGTNNCACGATCTTGACAGACGTACATCTCGCCTTTCTTCCCTTTAACTTTAAGAAGGAACTTTCCACACTCTGGGCACGCATTTCTCGTCAAATTATCATGCTTAAAGGTTTGAGCACTGCCAATAACCGTTGATACGAGTTGAGTGGCATACCCCCTGATTCCAGTCAGAAACGTTTGACTTTGTATTCGACCTTTGCTAATCTCTGTCAATTGTTGTTCCCATTTGGCGGT
>PKWS01000203.1:0-5063 GCA_003132105.1 Desulfosporosinus sp. | reverse complement strand
AAGCTTTTCAATAATTTCAGCACGCGTTGCTGACGTCCCTAGCCCGTGGCTTTGATCCATCACTTCCCGTAGCCTCTGATCATCAATCAATTTCCCGGGATGTTCCATGGCCGAAAGCAAGGTGGCCTCGGTATGTCTGGACGGTGGTTTTGTTTTACCAGTCGCTAATTTAACGGACAGGTTTTTAAGACTCTCCCCTTTGCGAAATTCTGGGAGAGTTTGTTCGGATTCTCCGTCTTCAGCGTCATCGCCTTAGCCGCCAGATCCCTCGTAGACCTTCCGCCATCCTTTGAGTTTCACTACTTTACCCTGGGCAGTAAAGGTTTCCCCTTTTATACCTACCAAAACCTTCGTTTGTTCATATTCAAACGCTGGTGAGAGTACAGCGATAAAGCGTTTAACGATTAAATCGTAAATTTTTAATTCTTCTGAGCTAAGCCTTGATAAGGTCGCGGGTTGTTCCGTGGGAATTATGGCGTGGTGGTCCGATACTTTCGAGCCATCTACAAATCGTTTCGTGATGATAAGCTTATTTCTCAAGATGCTTCGCGCCAAATCCACATATGGACCAAGTGCAATGCTTTTTAGACGTTCTGGCAACGTCGCTACGATATCTTCACTAATATGACGAGAATCAGTTCGCGGATAGGTCACTATTCTATGATTTTCATAAAGTTGCTGCATGACCGAGGACGTCGTTTTGGCGGAGAATCCATATTTACGATTAGCATCCCGTTGTAACTCGGTGAGATCATAGGCAAGTGGGGGAAGCTCCTTCTTGGCCTCTTTTTTAACCTCTAACACTTCTCCAGTTTGTCCGGTCACTCTGGCCACAAGTTGATCTGCTTTAGTTTTATCGAAGATTCGAGTTTGACCGCTTTTGTCCTGCCAACGAAAGGTAACGCCAGTAGCTAAGACATTAATGCACCAATAGTCTTTTGGAACAAACTGTTTGATTTCATTTTCCCGTTCCACAACCATCGCAAGTGTAGGGGTTTGAACTCTCCCAGCAGAAAGCTGAGCATTATATTTACACGTCAAAGCTCTGGTGACATTAAGCCCGATTAACCAGTCTGCTTCTGCACGGCATTCTGCTGCGGCATATAGGGCTTCATACTCTCTGCCAGGTTTCAAATTGTTGAACCCTTCCTTAATAGCCCGCTCGGTTAGAGAAGAGATCCACAACCGTTTGATGGGTTTTCGCCAACCAGCTTTTTTGATAATCCAGCGTGCGACCAGTTCACCTTCCCGCCCAGCATCGGTCGCAATGATCAGGTCATCAATCTCTGGACTCTTCATCAGATTTTTGACCACCCCAAATTGTTTCGAGGTTTCTTTCATGACCACTAAGTCCATTTTGGCGGGTAGCATGGGCAGGTCTTCCATCTTCCATGTTTTATATTTATCATCATATAATTCCGGGTCTGCAAGCGTCACTAAGTGTCCAAGTGCCCAAACCACAATATATCGTGACCCTACGAAACATCCGTTACCCTTTTGATTGCAATTCAGGATCTTTGCAACTTCACGGCCAACAGAGGGTTTTTCAGTTAATACTAATGTCTTTCCCATTTCATACTTCCCATCTCTCGTAGTCTTAGTCCATATAATTTATCCATGAGCCAAATGTACGATATTCAAACCTCATTAATAGGGTCCTTGCCGCAGAAGTGCCTCTTTTGGGATCCTTGTTTGGTAGTTTACCACGATAACGCCCAGAGCTACTAAGGCTAAGGCCATAAACATATTCAGTGTCAGATGTTCACCCGGAATGAACAAAGCAGATAACATGGCCCCGGAGACGGGGGTCATAAACTTATAGACACTAATTTCTCCCGCTTTATTGTATTTCAAAATGGCATACCAGAGAGAAAAGGCGGTTGCGGAGAGGAAGGCTGAATATAAGAGGAGAATTAAGGCCTTGTTTGTAAAGACCATAGCATGAGGTTTCAGACCTGGCAACCCAACCGCTATCAGGAGTAGCGATCCTAACAGCATCTGCCACGCCGTCAAAACGAAGGGATGAACCTCTTTCGAAATCCGTTTCGCCAAAATTGTCCCAATTGCACTTACAAGACCCGACAAGATCATAAATCCTTCGCCCTGCCATGTGAAAGCAAAGGTAAGATGTTGTCCAGAATTGATCAACACGATCCCAGTGAAACCTGTTATTAAGCCAATAATCTTACGCCAGTCCAACCTGTCATCGGTATAAACAAAGTGGGCTATAATCACCACAAAAAAAATCCCTACCGAGGATAAAATGGCACCTTTCATCCCAGAAGTATGCGCCAGTCCATTATAAAAAAAGAAGTACTGCAAACTGATTTGTAGTAAACCCAACAGAAATAGTTGAGGCAGCACTTTTCCACTAACCTTTGGTGACTGCCGAATACCTACGACAATTAGGATGAAAATAAGCAATGATGCCAGAAAAAACCGTATCCCGGCTAGTACAATAATCGCGCTTCGATCATCCAGTGCTATACCGAGCTCTACATAGCTTACTTTTAATACGGGGAAGGCGCTTCCCCAAAGAACTGCGCAAAACAGCGCAATGACAATAACCCAATATTTATTCGTTAATAAATGCCCTAAACCGTGTTCTTCCTTATGTATACCCAAGATCATAATCAGTTCCTTCCAACGATGTTTTCTTTCATGATAAAGCCACTTTGCACCACGCTCCCGGAATTAATGGTCGTCTGAATTAGGCACTCCTATATTCTAACATAAACTCTTCCTACACCCTATCGGAAACTCCGTCAACTACTTTTGCAGAATGGATTTGGGCAAATCGCAGAAAAAAGAACCAACATTGTCAGGTTCTCTTTAAAATCCAAAATCAAGGTACTTACTTTTCTCAGGCCATTCCGGATTGAATGACGTCCACCCACTGTCCGTGGGTGAGTTCAAATAGATCGTCGATGTTTAACTTAATTGCCGTATTGGGTGCACCTGCCGCCGGGAAAACATGAATGTATGATTTCAAGGAATAATCAAGATAAATGGGTATGGTTTGTTTTAGTCCAAATGGGCATACCCCACCCACCGGATGTCCAGTTACCCCCATGACCTCAATTGCTTCAGGCATCTTTGCTTTCTCCTTAAAGAGATCTTTAAACTTCCGGTTATCGATACGCTTATCCCCAGCCATCAGGATCATGACAAAATCCTCTTTTAGTTTAAATAACAATGATTTGGCGATTTCTCCAGGAGTAACTCCCAAGGCCTCAGCAGCCTTAGCTACCGTGCTTGTATCTCCAAAGGTTAATATCTCAATGGCTTTATGATTCTGCTTTAAAAACTCTTCAACCCTTTCGACTGACATAGTTACCTCCTATTTTGATGAATCAGCGATTATTGGTTAATGTCTGCTATACATAAATCTTCGTTCAAAGATATTATTGCCTTTTTATACATTTTTCGATCAATGACAAATTGCATATTTACCTGCCGCAGAGACTGAGATACACATTTAATATTAATATTATTTTTAGCTAGGGCATTCGCAGCTCTGGCTAGAATCCTGGGCATAGCGATATTGGATCCAATCACACAGACGATCGCTGCATCCTGAACTGTAATTGTCTGATATTCTGCTTCAAGTTCAGGCACTAAGACGTCATTGAGATCCGATTCCCATATAACGAGCGAAATACTATTGGCATTAGTGGCTTTCATGATGTAACTAATATTATGTCTCTTGAATTTCTTCATGATTTCCAAATCGAATCCTGTTTCTCCGACCATTGATGTATCATGAATTTCCAAGACTACGATCTTATCGGAACCAGCGATAATTTCGATCTTCGCTTGCGGACCAATATAATCGTTGGATATCACCGTTCCAGGGTGATCCGGTTCAAAGGTATTCTTTATTCGAAGATTTATCCCAGCCATTTCTAACGGCTTCGAGGCATTAGGGTGAATCGCTTCCATGCCTATATCCGCAAGTTGGTCTGCGACATCGTAATTTGTCCTGCCTACGACAATCGCTTTATCCACGCCCACGATTTTGGGATCGGCAGAGGATAAATGATATTCTTTGTGGATGATTGCTTCATCGGCTTCAAGATGGGTGGCAATCTTCGAAAAGGTTATATCCGAGTATCCCCTCTGATATTCCCGCATGATTCCTTCGATCCCTTTTGTATAGCCCGTGGCAACAAGAATCGAATCCTGAGGATTTACGTATCTGAAGGATTTCTCAATACGTTCGCTGATCGAAAGTTGTTTAGAATCACGAAAACCCGTTAGATCAACTAACTCAGATAGAATACCGTTGTTACGAAGTATGTTTACAGTATTAAAGGCTGAATGAGCCTCACCTATGGATGCCAGCAACTCCCTAGCTGCGGAGAATATACTGTCCCGCCCGACATACCCTGAGGCGATGATATCTTCCATGCTATTTAAATAAGCCTTTGTTTGCATGATTCGTTCAATTAAAAATTCACGACATACTTTTGCATCCAGGCCAATGTCGGTAAAAGATTCATTAATTTTCAGGGCCTCGCTTAACAGGTGATCGATGGAAGTTTCATAATCTTCACCCTTAATAAAATGTTGATAGATACCCGGGGCTTTTGTTTTTTTATCTTCAAGGAGCATATTGGTTACTCCTGCATAGGCAGAGACAACAAAGACTCTCCCGTAACGAAATCTTACTGAGCTTGGGTATCCTATAATGTCGTTGAGCACATTGTGAAACTGGACCATTGATGTTCCGCCGATTTTTTCAACAGTAAGCAACATTGAATCTGTACCCCTCTTCTAGCATTTTTCCCCTAGACACTATTATTCGGTGAAATTCAACAAATTCCTTCATTTCTATAGAATTCCCTCTACATAGTGTACCCGCATCAAATACCTTTGTCTCCTGAAGCGGGATTTTTTCTTACAGTTCCTTATAATTCAATAACATTCAGGAGTTGAACATGGTACTATGACCATGATTGATGGCAAAATTGTCTATCAGTCGTCGCCTTAGTTGCACTTATGCGCTGGCCATGACTCGAACAGAACGTTCGAGGTTAGGGCGCTGGCCAAGGATGGCCGAG
>PKWS01000192.1:210-5366 GCA_003132105.1 Desulfosporosinus sp. | reverse complement strand
GACTAATTGATGAGCTAAAGCTTCACGTTGCAACGAAAATTGGTGCCTTAGCCCGCCCTGATGATATTTTCTTTACTGCAGAATTACCTAAAACCAGAAGTGGCAAAATAATGAGGCGTCTTCTACGTGATATTGCCGAGGGTCGGGCCTTGGGGGATGTTTCAACTTTGGCGGACCCTGCCGTACTTGATTTCTTGAAAACAAAATATAATACAGCGGAAGCGGAATAATCAAATTTGGCTTGCAAGTTCTGATCAGTGGTCAACCGGCATCCCGTGACCACGACCCGGAAACACCACCTTAACAACACGCTCAGTAACAAACAACAAGACTAGAGGGNNCCCTCTAGTCTTGTTGTTTGTTGTATATTACTTCATTAAATAGATTCAGGTGGCACCCTCGTTCACTTAAAGTGAAATCACTTCAAATGAACCCAATCGTTCAAGCCATAAACCTGTAGAAATTATTTTGCCAATAACGATTTCTTCCTCAAGACGATACCATTCAACCGCCGCTTTACAAAGAAGAAGTTCGACGCCATCCTCTTGAAGTTGTTGCAGAAACTCTAACACCTGAGAGTTTTTAGTCGTGAGACGTACACTATTCCCTAAGAAAAAGATTGATTTCGGCTTGATTGGTTGTTTGGACAACATTTTGAGAAATCCTCTCATCATTTTGTGTCCAAGTTCCGGATCTCCCTCCCCCATTTGTTCCCCTTTAAGAATAAGCATTTTGTCAGCTAGCGATGCCATGATGCGTTAGTTCCTCCTTAAATTAAAAAAGATTGGTGTCGGTTTTTGTTTGACTAGGTTGGGCAATTTTTAGGCATCCGCTCTACTAACCCTTTAAAACTTGCTGCAGTTTTGCAAGACAGGCAGCCATAGCTTTCAGGAAGTTTTTCTTCCATTGCTAACACCTCAAGAGTTATGTCCATAGCCAGTGCCTCCATTACAAATATTTCCTACATACCATACCATAAGCAAAGCAAACCAACAATAGGTTCATAGTCAGATCATCATCCTCAACGGTAAAACCAGCCGACGATACCATATAAAACCGTGCAAGCGGCGGCAACCATTAGCCCATAGCGCAACTTAAGCTTAGCATAGTCCATTACTGGTATTTTCATTACGGTGGCCATGGCTACCGTGTTATCACTAAGAGGGGAAACAAATCCACCAAAGGTGCCACTGGCAAACACTGCCCCAGCAATTAAGGGCAGGGCAGCATGGTCAGTGGCGGCTAGAGAAAATCCTAAGGGCAACAAAATACCCCAGGTGCCAAACGTTGAGCCAATGACATAAGAAAGCAGACAGCCGAAGACAAAAAAAGCTGGTGCAATAAAAGCCGCCGGTACCAACCGTCCCACGGTCTGTTCTGTATAGCTTACAAAACCTAGATCCGTGGAAATGGCGGAAACTCCCCAGACTAAGACCAAGAGAACGTTAACTGCCATCATCTCATTGCCACCTTGCATGAATCCAAAAAGAGTTCGCTGGATAGGTTGCTTTTGAAAAGCATACCAAACAAAGGAGATAATTAAGGTGGAAAGTAAAGCTTCCAACATCGCTTTCGCAGCATTAGCCTGGATTAAAGCCCCTAAAAAGTTGGCAGAATGCAAATGCCCGTCCCACCACGTATAAAAGAAAGTAAAGCCCAATAAAAGTGTTAGGGGCACAATAAGGTTTAACGAGTTAGGTGTAACCTGCTGGGCGACTAGCTCCACAGGGTCGGGATAGGCGTCAGACTCGCGCTTGATGTTTCGTTTCCGCTTGTTCAATGGTGGATGCATTGCCAGCTCCATGGATGTTTCTGTATAGGCCAATCTAGCCGAGCCTAAGGCCCTTATTTTTGCGGTCGATTCGATTAGTTGAGAAGTTGGCTCTTTTGCTTGATCTTTATCGGTCTTACGGAAAGTATAGAACAGGGCAAAAGCCAGGATAGCTAAGGAGAAAAAATTAAAGGGAATGCTAAGCAAGAACAAGTTGAAGGGAGGCGTGACTACCCCTTGATGCCGACTTACCGTGCCCAACAGACCAATGGAGTAGCCAATAAACACTGTACCAAAGGGCATGATCGCGGACAGAGGCGTCGAGGTTGCATCAATAACAAAAGCAACTTTATTGACGGGCACTTTTAGCCGGGAAAATACCTGTTTCATCACCGGTCCAACCGTAATAATCCGAAAGTTAGGTGCCATAAAGGTAAGCAAAGCAGACAACCAAGTTACAACAAAAGCGCCCCTCCCTGAATGGATTCTCTTTTCCATAAGGTGGGCAAAGCCACTGACTCCCCCGGTGATGCGCACCAATCCAACAAAAGCACCAAAGCCATACATGAACACAATGAGCCGCAGGTTATCGGGAATCGCCAGTTCTTTCAAGATATACTGTAGGGCAGTATCCATGCCTCCTAAAGGAGTAGAATTCAGCATATACGCTCCAACCAACAGACCCACGACTAAGCCGGGCAATACCTGCCTAGTGAGTATGGCAAGTGGAATTACAACAATAAAGGGTAATAACGACCAAATGGTTCCATGCATCAAAGCGCCTCCTTCAGAGTAGGATATTATTTTAATATCCCGCCCTGAAAGGCAATCTATACAAGAACGCGAGAATTGCAAAAGAATATTTATATCTATTTCTTATCAAGATCATTATTTAAATACTCGGCTCCAAAGCCATGCATCATTTTTAGGATAGGAATTATTCTTTTCCCTACTTCTGTTAAACCATATTCCACTTTAGGCGGTACCACTGGATAGACTTTTCTGTAAATAAGTTTATCTTCTTCTAAACCTCTTAACTGTTGTGTAAGCATTTTTTGCGTAACATTAGGTAATTTCTTTTTTAGTTCACTAAATCTGAGCGTGTTATAACTCAAATACCACAAAATTAGTATTTTCCGCTTGCCGGAAACCAGATTCTGGAATAAACCCACCCCTTAAACATTAAGCCTTTGCCCAAATTCCCTCACTTGTCGAGTGGTTCGCACAGGACAAAAGCAGAAAAAAGTGGTAAGCATAATCACCAGAATCCAAAACTCAATAATGTGGCATATGCAGAGTAGGATAACGTAGAGTGACGTTATGGCACGTATAGCAGCGTTAGAGCTGAATATCGTGTTACAGCGTCTCTTTTTAGATAAGCACTAGATATGCAGTGTTCCTCCGTAAAAAAACCGCACTAGACCCCTTTAAAAAAACGCTCAAATGCGATGATTAGTGGGTTTATGTGTGGACTAACAAAAAACGCGACTCCCTTACGGAAATCACGTTAATTAGCGGGAACACTACTAAAAGAAATCAAAGAAAAGGAGTCGTTATCATGTCACAAGTACTGTACATCACTGCAAATCCCAAGGCAAGGGAGAAATCGACTTGCCTCAGTCTGGGTGAGGAGTTCCTCAAAGCCTACCGGGAGGCAAAGCCTGCAGATGAAATTATTGTCATTGACCTTTACAACACTGACATTCCCGAGATCGACTATGACCTTCTGAATGTTATCGAGAATCTCAAGATGGGGATAGCCCTCGATAATCTGTCCGAACAGACTCACCGGAAGATTAGAACGTTACAATCAGTTAACAAACCAGTTTGTCGCAGCTGATAAGTACATAATTTACCTTTATTTTGCTCCTGGGGTCCGAGTCACGGTAGAGATACCGGTTACCCGGCACCCCCTGCACAGATCCCGGCGTGCGGAAATTTGACTCTGATCCAAACGGTCGGGGCCTTTTTCGCTTCTCATATTTTCCATTATAAGCCTTCACATATTCATCATACAACGGTCAAGGAACGGTAAAGAGTTTTTGCTATGATGAGAACAACAGAGGATGATTACCCGCTAGTTTAGCGGGTAATCCGGTATCCCTCGTGACGACCGGACAACTAACTCATTAGGTTGATAAAAAAAATAGCACATTCGGGCTTTGTCATTTACCTTTATTTATTATTAAGGATAATACTTAGTTTATCAGGAGAAGACAATGGCCCGATAGGTGCGTGTCCCTGCCCTCCTTCAAAATCCATGAAAATGTTTTGACTATCATTTACATCTACATTAAAGTACAACTTTGTATAAGAAATTATTGTTTTTTCACCTTGCGTTGTAACGTATTCGAAGGTCTGTGCAGCAGTATAATTGAATTCTAATAAACTGCCTTTACTTTTTAAACCGTTAATATCAATAATACTTTTGTATATTCCACGAATCCCCTTAATTCTTTCTTTGGTTAAATTAACCACGTCATTATATTTAGAGTCTTTTTTATCTATAACAGATTCTTTACCCTTATTATAGAAAATAATATTATCTGGTATGGGTATCGTGCTTTTATCCTGTGCTACCTTCTGATTCGTAGTGGTTTGCTCCACAGTCGGTACGTTATTGGATACATTTTCTTTGCAACCTACTAATACAGATGAAATCACTATCCCATTAGCATCAAACTAAATATTCTGACGCACTCAATTCTTCATTTTTATTTTATGCTGGACTCTCCTCTTTCTAAAGCGTCCTTAACAATCTTAACTAAATACTGGGGTTTAGATTTATCGCCAAGATCTTTAAATACAACAGAAGCAGCAACTAAGGCGTTTCTCACATAGACACTATTCTTTTCAAACAATTCTGTATCTAATACAAAGCCTTTGCTTTCTGTATACTGGCAGATAAACGTCACGATCGTTCTTGTATTGCCCTCACGGAAAATATGTACTTTCCATAATTCAGCCATGTATTTTGAAAGCGATTCTGCTTTCTCATTAAGAGAAGATTTTCCCCAATCTACGGCTTTCATCTTTGCCAGTAATGAAGAAGCCGTGATTTTTATATCCTGAAATTCTGAATACTCAATAGAGATTCCACCTAATACCGGCTCTGATTTTTCAATATTTATGATTCTTGGCTGTCCTGCCCAATCATATAAATCCTGAAAAATATAGTAGTGCATACGGCACAAATGGTCAAAATCAAAATTCCCTATGATGGGATTCTCTATTAGTTCCTTTAGCCTTGTGCTTGTATATTCCGCTTCTATGGTATTCAGCTTTTCATTGTCCATCACGCCTAATTTATTTTTCAGCACCTCGGTATTGAGGTAAAGGTATGGGTCACGCATCATCTCCATTCCTTTCCTCTTTCATTTTGTAT
>PKWS01000192.1:0-193 GCA_003132105.1 Desulfosporosinus sp. | reverse complement strand
CCACGCCTTTTCTTTTTGAGTGCTCATATGCTTACCCTCCATTTATAGTGTCTTTAATATATCGGCCAGGTACATCTTCAGTGCTTCTCTTACAACGCCGCTTTTGTCAAGATAACTTTAGCTATGGGAGATGTCAATACTATAATAATTATAACGTGTTGTATCTTTAGTTTCAAACATTTATGGTACTAAG
>PKWS01000390.1:5412-5635 GCA_003132105.1 Desulfosporosinus sp. | reverse complement strand
TGTTGTTTTTGACTTGCTATTTTTGTTATCGTTTCTTGCCATCACAGACGATCAGGAATTCCTATCTTTTGATTGGCGCCTTGGTTTCGACACTTGGAATATACCTCTCACGGGAAGCGTTTGTTTGGTATTCACTGCACTTGGGGCAGCTCGAAGCGATCTATGGAAGTTTGACATTCGTAATGCTGTTCACATTCTGGGTTTATATCGTCTGCATAATGGT
>PKWS01000390.1:0-5377 GCA_003132105.1 Desulfosporosinus sp. | reverse complement strand
GGGGTCGACCATGAAAAAGGTAATCTTATTTGTGATAGACTCCCTGCATCCTGTAGTCTTGGGGAGAATCCTTTCGGAAGGGAACGCCCCAGCTCTTCGTTTTCTAGCCGAACATGGAACCTACTTTGACCGCGTTGTTTCCTCTTTTCCAACGATGACTCCAGTGGCTACGAGTTCCATAATCACTGGAACCTGGCCTGATCGGCATGGAGTTCCTGGCTTTATTTGGTATAATGAGGAGAGCCGAAAAATCGTGGATTATGGAGCGACCCCGCAAAGTGTCTTAAAAATTGGTACTGAAAAGGTCCTCCGCAACCTATTAATAAAGCTTAATGAAGAGCATCTTAATCCGAAAACACCGACCCTGTATGAAAGACTAGAAGCCAGCGGATATACTACAGGGAACGTTAATTTTTTTATGCATAGGGCAACACACCCTTATCAAGCAAAGATTCCGTTCTTACTCGCTTTGGTGACACGTTTCCGTCTCGATCGAGAAGAGGTTTCTGGCCCTTCCCACTTGACCTTAGGCCAGCTCACCCATCCGCCTTACATCGGTCGGTCAGCTACATATCCGAGAGGGGTTTTTAACCGCTTTGGTTTTAATGATGCCTTTTCTGGGAAAATTGCGGCGCAAATAGTCAGTGCTGGGAAGCAGCCGGATCTCATGGTCGTTTATTTCCCCGATAATGATAAATATTCACATCAACACGGCCCCTTACGTACCGGGCCTTCGATTGAACGTGCTGACCACCAAGTGGCTTCGGTCCTTGATGAATTCGGTTCTTGGGAAAAAGCCCTAGAGGGAAACGTAATTATTGTCACGGGAGACCATGCCCAGTCGACGGTTGGATTAGGCAAGGAATACCTGATTGATTTAGATTGTGCCCTGAAGTCGTTTAAACGGCTAAAGGCAACTGAAGAGGCAAGTGGAAACAACAATAAAGAGATTGCTATTTGTCCGAATGAACGTATGGCCTTTATTTACCTTCTCCAACTAAATAGCGAGATATTACCCGAAGTCGTGGGTATACTGGGTAAAGATCCTCGAAATACCCAGATCGCCTGGAAAGTCTCTGAAAATAGGTATTGTGTCCTCCAAGGCGGAACGGAAAAGCAACTTTTCTTTGCTCGCGTTGGCCCCTATCAAGATGTTTATGGACAAAGTTGGTCCTTTGAAGGAGATTTATCCGTAGTCGATGCCCAGGTGACGGGAGAGCGAAAAATAGAATTCGGTAAGTTTCCAGATGCACTTACTCGTCTGATATCAGCCCTTGAGGCACGGAGTGGAAGCCGGGTGGTCGTTTCAGCAGCATTGGGGTATGAATATTTAGCCGTTGGTGGACCGATTCACCCTGGCGGAGGGAGCCACGGATCGCTTGAAGAAGAGGATTCGACGGTGCCAATGATCGTTGCTGGTATGCCAGTTAGGTTGGAGCATCCGAGGATTATTGATTTGTTTCCGATGATTCTGGGGCATTTTGGGTTATAGGAGGGAGTGTCTTAGATTACGTAAGCACCGGAAGCCCAAACTCGTGCCGGCAATCGGGCGGCAAGTAAGACCAATGTCTGATAACTCCTGTAGTATACGCTTTTGTGTATTAAATTCTTGCTTACCAAGTTCTGGAAAACTATGTAAATATCGTCGAAGCTCAATAATCGATTGGAAATGCTTTTGTGCAATAGAATGAATAGATGTCATGTTATCATCAACCTTTCTATAATAATAAAGAAAACTTGGCTTGCGCCAAGGCTTCATTACCCTAACTTGGATCGGAAAGTGTTATACTTTCTGATTCCGTAAAAAAGGCCTTTACCTCCAATGGTAAAGGCCTCTATTGCCATTTAAAATAACCTTACTCTTCTATGAAAAAAATGTCAACCATCAACTGCCTGTAGCTTAAGCTTAGTCATAGTCAGACACTCATTACAGGAAATATTGATATGGCTGTTATTCTATTTTATCAAAGTTGTTTTTCGACGCAATATGATTTGCAATAAGGTATACGACAATTAATATCGGAAATGAATAATAGTTTTTCCAGGCCATTTTATCATATAATCCTAACCAGCTATTAATGGGCTGGAAGATAAAAGAGGCAAATGCCGAATAAGCTATAGATTTAATCAAAGGATTTACTGCAGGGAAAAATTGTATAACGAGCATCGTAGCAACCGGTAACGCACAAATATCGTATGGGATATATTCAGGCATTAATGGCAAAACATTCACTGGATAAGACCATAGATTTAACGCAATACCTACCATATCCATAGAAGATGAAAATATCATGACAAAGAAAGCAGCATATAATAACCTATCTGTGCTTTCTTTTTTTCTAATAAAGTACCAAATAGTCCATGGAAAAACAATTAAGGATACGGATAACCACCATCGCCAAGTGAATAGAACATGGCTAAACCAAAGCTTATAAAACTCAACGTGAGTTTCATGAAGCTTTGTAAATAACATATTTGATTGTTCTTTCACTGCATTAAAATCCACAATCATTCTCCTCGTAATATGTAAAATGTTGAAATTAGTAAACATGTCATTATTTATCAAAAAAGCTAAATGGGATTTTGAAGATATAGAGTACTATAAATGCCAACGCCATGGATATTGGCCAAACCCAAAGGGGTCTTTTATAGTGAAGGTACAATAAGGGAAACATTATGCAGTTGAATAATATTGACCATTCTATAGTCCAACCATTAGAATAAGAAAATCCACCTAAAATAGATGCTAGATATTCAACTGAAGAATAAATTAAAACCCATAATAATAGATATGCCACCTGTTTTTTAATCAACTTAGGATAATATGTTAGAAATAGTATTATAGTAGATGGATAAATAAATGCTATGACTAACAAATCTGCATAAATACGACTCAAAAACTTGATATTATAGGACCATAATGGATTTTGGTACACTAAAATATCACAAGTTAAGTTACCAATTACAAGATATAATATGGTAGGATAGTATAATCTCCAGTTTTTCCAATCACCATATTTCCAGCATAAATAAACACTTATAATGATTAGGATGATAAAACCCATTGTATTTAAATCACCTCAATATTTTGACATCACTTATCGTGCCTTCTTGGATGCTAATCGTATTATTACCTTTTCAGTCATGTATTCTTATTAAGAAAGAGCCATTAAACTATTCAGGAGCAATTCAAGGATGACGAAAGCACCACCCTTATACTTTAAGTAGGAAGGACGGTCGTTCAAATGTCAGGCATACGCATACCCTTTCGATGGCTCACTCCACTGATGGGTGTTCTTCTTCTTGCTGGATGCGCCTCTTCGGCGGCAACATCGGCAAGTCTTGTGTCGTCGACTCCGGTGATGACATCGCAGATGGACTCAGCCCTCCGACCGTCTGTCCTCGAAGGGCAAGCTATTTTTGATCGTGCAGATTATATGATCGGTTCTGCCCAGCACTCAATCTTGCTAGAGATGTACGAGTTAGGCAACACACGCGAGATTTCACTCCTGGAGCAAAAGGCTGACAGTGGGATTACTGTTCTTGCTATACTCGATGGTAGCGAAAAGCAAACTGCTAAAGCAATTCCCGAACTTGAAGCGCACCACGTCAAGGTTCAGGTGGCAGCTGCTCCGCTTATCCAAAAAGGCGGTATCCAACATGCTAAGATGCTTGTGGTTGATGATACCCAAGTGCTAATCGGCGGGATGAACTGGGGATCGGGCAGTGTTAAAAATGCCGATGTGGACGTTTATATGCTAGGCGCAATTGCCAAGGAAGCGCAGGGTGTGTTTGAGAGTGATTGGCGTATGTCGGGAGCTTCGCTACCGGCTGGGATCATAATAGAGAACACAACGAATCAGGATATTCTTTATGGCAAGCCACTGTTAAGCGCCATTTTAACCGAACTCGATCATGCACAGACCATTCAGGTGGCACTCTTCGAGTTATCAAATAACGAACTCATAAACAAGCTGATCGAACGTTCTAAAGCTGGTGTAAAAGTTAAGGTATTGCTCGATACACGCATGGAGAAGAAAATTAACAGCCGCGCGGCGGAACAATTGCGCAGTGCAGGCGTACAAGTAAAGCTCTATCCAGAGAACCAAGTGCTCCACGCTAAGGTGATCGTCACGGATCATGTTGTTATCGTGGGAAGTGCCAACGGAAGTTACGATGCGTTCAGTAAGAACCATGAATTGGATATTGTGACAAGTGATCCCGCCGTGCTGAAACAAGCTCAAGCGGATCTTGAGGCGAAGTTTGCCAAGCAGTAAAAATTATCTTTCAGAGCTATTGGAAGGGGGGTGAAACCTTGAAGAACCACATTCTTGTTGATGGGCAGCTACTCCAAACAAACAAAACCTGGTCTCAATTGAAAGAACGGCAGAAGGCTTGGATCGGCGAGCTTCTGAGAGACGAGTACATGCTCTTTGCCCAAGATGTCGGGCGACCCCTCCATAAGGCTGAATATGGAATTATTGAAAGTAGAGTTTATGAGCAGATTGAGAAGCGTGGAATATGGATACCATTCGATGAGATGAGCCGATATTTCACCTCCAAGGTTGCACGGTACACAAAGTCGTTCCAAGATACCCAAAAAGAGATGCACAAAACTCTTTGACGAGCGTTTAAAAATATAAGTATAACCAGCTTGAACGAGGGAACATTTTTGGCGATCCATTTCGTTACATAGACTNNACGAGGGAACATTTTTGGCGATTGCTTCTGCAAACGCTGTTTGTCGGTTTTCCCTTCTACTATGATAACTCTTCCCATTATTCCACCAATACTTTCCGGCCAAATCCGTAGTCTATGTAACGAAATGGTACTAAGGCCCCTGCAATCAAGNNGTTTGCAGAAGCTCTTGGATGAACCAGTTGAAATCGCATGCACCTATGGAACATTGGGGCCGGGTAAGTTGGAACAGTTAAAAGCAGAATTTTGTGATGATGAGGTTTGCGTTCTCATGGATGCCGATCATGCCGGCGACAAGGCCCGGAGATTATTTAAGCAAGAGTTTCCCAATGTTCGTCACTTATACACCCACCGGATGTATCGCGAGGTGGCGACCACCCCGTTGAATGTTTTGGCACAGATCCTTGAGGGAGCCCACTTCGCGGTTGAGATACCGGAAGGCGAAGACATGTATGGATAGACATAAGAATGGCGCTGATGCCATCGGATTAGAGAGGTGAGATAATGGCAAAGAGAGAAGAGACAACGGTAATTTTAGCATACATAACGGTTTGTATCATATGGGGGTCAACGTATCTGGCTATTAGAATTGGAGTTAGCGACTTTCCACCGGAATTGTTTGCAGGTATTAGGTTCTTGATTGCAGGGGCCTTAGTAATGCTATTTGCTTATTTTAAAG
>PKWS01000027.1 GCA_003132105.1 Desulfosporosinus sp. | reverse complement strand
TAGTCTTTTGCAAGAGGCTCAGATAGTAGGAGAAAAGTTCCGCGTGCGTACCATTCATTTGGGTCGTCTGGAGAAGATATATCTCATCTTTATTTTCCCATCGAATCAAACGCTGGCTGCAGTAGCTGATCGCGGCAGGGGTCCGTACAAATGCGTCTCGCCAAGGCTCCAGACCATCAGTCCCGGCAATTATCGCATCAAGCTGCCCTGATAAGTTTTGTGTGCCATTCAGACGGTTCCATAGTTCGCATAACATTTTTCTTGACGCAGGAACATTTGGCCCAGTGCCCCTGAGCAATCGTTTCCAACTTGCCTGGTCCGTTTGCGGATTAACCAAAAAAGAATGATTTCTCCCTCTCGGCAGAAGATAGTCCCCGATACAAAGGAGAGCCCGTTCCCAACCAAAGTTGGGAAGATCCTTCAATCCTTTACTTGTAAACATTGCTTCCGCTTTTTGTAAAAAGGCACTAAACTGCGCTTGCAGTTTAAGATGTGCAGCATCATCCCAAACCGCAATTTTTTCCGAACCCGCTGACTCAATAATCCCACTGAAATCCAGCAGGAACTCTATTTGGCCACGGAAATAGCCGTGTCCCTCCGCTTGATCTATAAGCGGCCTCCAATCATGATGTTCTAGAATTAACTCCGCCTTGAGTTTCTCCTCAGCTACTTGTTGTTCGTTAAAGCCACTAACCGGTTTTTCAGAGGATGCAAAATATGAGAGTATATCGTTCGATTTTTCTGCGAGTTTTAGCAGCCCTCCCATACTACGCTGCATATCAGCTGGCCTGTCATAGGATGTGTTTACTGAAAGGTTATAGACCAACCTCATCCATTCTTGGAATTCCTGCTCGTTAAGGTCTTCATGGTGCTCCCTAATAAAAATTGCATAACCGGCGAACTGAATGGCGTCCACAGACGAAAGGCTTGACCCGCTTGTGACCAGTTTCTCAAACATTCCAGATTCGTTGAAATACCGATTATCAGGCAGCATTGTTGATAGAGCACCGCAAGGACCGCTCCAAGCTTCGAGCAAACGAATTAGCGTGGATGTGAACTCTCGATCCAACCATCCCCTAGTATGAAAATCAGTGTAGGAAGGCGCTCGAACTTCATTGCGTAGCACCTCAATGTCTTTCAGGTATGATAAGTTATCCGGGTTGCGGGTAATTAGAGCGACCGCCCGAAAAACATTCATCATCGCTTCGTCGTAAAGATTGCTTTTTTTATCACGATGAATCCAGAACAAGTCAGTCCATGAGGTGTCCATACGCCTCGCAACAAACTCCGCAACTGTGAAACTCCCTGTACCAATAGATAGATACTCCCCAGTAAACTGTTTTTCCAGCTCCTGCTCATAACGTGCTTTGAACGTCTCGAAAAGCGTTAACGGTTTCCCTCGCGCATTCATTTTAATATAGAGGTCGTCAGAAAGGCCGAAGTTATCAAGGTCGAGCAATTGGAAAGTAATGGCTGGCTGGCTTTCGTTTAAGAGCCTTTCAAATAAACCCTCATGTGATGCAAAGCGACAGTGAATGGCATCCAATACCGCGAGCACAGACTGGATAGTCGGGTCTAACCGCCAACTCCGGAAATACCACGGTTGATCCGCGATTAGTTCACTGATTTGTTGAACATTTTCCGGAGTTACATTGGGCTTGTAAGACACTAATTCATCGAAAAACTCGTTACTGCTTGGCCGCACACTGTAAGAAAATCTGGAGTGCTTATCAAACCGGAACATCAAACCAAATTCGTCCCATTTATGATCTTTCCAAGCCAGATACCAGTGAAGTAGAAAAAGAGTAGTAAGCCGTTGCTGCCCATCTAGTGGCAAAAAACGGGTCTCACCATCTCCTTCCACGCTACCATATATAAAATCTAGGTTTAATGGCAGCGTCGGATCGTCGTCCGACTTAATAAGAGCGCTTTCTAGTGCGCCGAGAAAGTCTTCTAGCACCTCTTCTTCAGAGGGACGTCCCTGTGCGTAATCTCGTTGGATCATTGGAATTCGGATGAGCCCATGTCGTTGCAGGAGCTGCTTATAAATAATTTGACTACCAAGCTTGCTCATTCACTGCCCTCCACTTTGCCAACAAAAAAGTTCACCAGGGTTTCAATAATTGTTTTCTGATAAGCATCTCGATCAGCTTCGCTCCAAAACATGACATTATCCACCTTCGGGCTGTAGCACTTCAGAAAAACATTGCGAGTGCAAAGTGGAACAAAGATTCCAGCTTGATCGAGTTCCAGCAAACGTTGGCGTTTAACGGCAAACACTGCGTTTTTATAGCTACGATTAGTGTGTTGATCGAGCAAAGTTAAATTAGCGATACCGTGGTCGGCCCCCTCACCCGTGTCCTCTCCGAACCAAGCCAGCACTTTTTCGTAGAGAGGATCAAACACCTCGTTCACCGCCTCCGGTTGTGACAGCTTCAAGAATGCCTCAATCTCGCCACTGACAGCCTCCTGCTCTTCCTGTTCCTCTGAGTTTTGGGTTTTGTGGGACTTGAGGTATCCTAGAACATGTCCGAACCAGGCCACGCGATCCGAAGGCTTTTCAGGCTTGTCTGAACTGACGGAACGTACATGCTCAATGTCCCATTGTCCGCTTTTGAAACTATCAAATTGGAACCTGATGTTTGACCGACAGTTTTGCAGCAGAGTCGCTAGATTGAAGAGCAACAACACAGATTTAATCTTTACTCGATGTGGTCCGTATTCAAGAGCCTCCAACTTCTCCACCACTCGCTCACGGACTGATTGCTCTTCCATCTCTTCGGGGGGCTGTCCACCAATTACTCTGGCAAAAATTTCCTGCCGAAGGCGGCATTCAAATTCACTTTTAGTACATTTGCCTGAAAGTTCCCGGATTGCATTGATCCCCATGCCTTCGGTGACAAGAAAGCCTATCATATGGTAGAGAGCGCGGTCCTCAAACCACTCCTCCAGCATCAGGAATGCCTGCTTTAACTTGCGCCACTCATGTTTCGGACTGGCACCCGCAGCTCTCAGTTTTTGGCTGAATAAATAGAAAATACCGTAGGTATCGTGTACCGCTTCTGCTGGCAGTCCCTCAGAACGAGCAACAAGATCAAAAAGAAATCCAATCCGGTTTTGTAGCTTCCCTCTTTCGTTGCTTAGGAAATACCAAAAGGCGTCCGATTGAAGAGCCTTTTCGAGTTGATCCCATTCAAAGGCAATCTGAAGTTGCATAGCCTGCGCTTCGTCTTCTTCGGCATTATTTCGTCGAAGGAACAAGGCTCTGATTAACTCGTCATTGGTCAAGGGGATTTTCCCGACATTAAGTCGAGTGAATGCGTCTACCGGGTTATCAACATCCGCAAGCTGGAACCAGATGACTTTAGTTTTATTCAAGAGTGCGGTTTTAATTTCTTCGACTTCACTCTCCCTTTCACTGAACCACTGTTCGATGACATCGATCGCTTGTCCAAGGTAGAAAAAATCGACATTGCTCTCTGCCAGCTGCTTAGACGGCGCATTCAAAAATTCCATTAAATTTTGACGGGTTTCATAGTCCAGCATGTAAAGTTGTTGTTGATACTTTTCTGCCAAGCGTTCGTTAAAATGGCGTAAAACTAGGAGCAGCGTTGTCAGGCGTTGCTGTCCATCAACCACCTCATATCCACCCTCCTGCATCGCCTTTAAAACTAGCGGTTGCAGGCAATAAAACTCCTCCGGCTGAGGGTCTCTCCGCTTTGTAAATTCCCATATGTCATCAAGAAGCTGAGTCACTTGAAGCGGCGACCAGCGAAAGCCCCGTTGGTAAGCAGCAATAAAAAACCGTTGTGGTTCCTTATTAGTATCCAGACGCAGGTCGTTGATAGTTTTAAGAGATATTTCCTGATCACTCATACAAGTCTTATCCTTTCGGCTTTTCAAGTCCGATTTCGATGCAGAGTTTTATTATTCGCTTATTGAAAGTGGATGATGCCCATGAGCCCAATGGTCACATACTTTCCGTCAATTTCAGCAATGGTCGCTACATTTCCACTCGTGCTGGCTACCACAAGCGTCTTACCAGATGTCAATGGTGTCGGCTTCTCCAAATCAATCTTTCAACTTCAACATTTCATCATCCAGCCCAAATCGTACTACGTCTATGCAACCAGTCTGCTGGGCGATGAAGTCTCCTCTCAGAACTGGCAACCTGAACGGAAAGAAAGCAGTATTATTCAACAGCAAGCCCAATGCAGCCTTACCTTCAGGCATGGCATTCAATGCAGCCTCAATCATATAAGTTGCCAGGCTATAATTTAAAATCGGCACCGGCGTTATTTTTTCATACGAACCTTTTATTGCCGAATCTTTCAATACCCCCCACGATACAAACGAACGGATAACATAACGGGCACGTCTGCTGATTGTCTGACGGTCACCGTAGTTTTCCTTTAGACGTAGAACCACTTGTGCCTGGGTAACCTGGTCTTGCAAATTCAGGAGACGTCCGATTTTTGCAGCGACTTCAAACCAGAAAGGATATGCTGCTCCTAAAAGGCACCAGTGAACTGAAGTTCGGTCAACAGCGTGTTCCTGCAGTAAACTGAAAGCCGTATTCCGGAGTTGGACTAATTCCGGCTCCGGATCAATCCAGCTTTTAATTAACGCATTGGCAATGTAGGTTTTGGATTGCAGTGACGGCGGTGTTGCGAAACCAGGGGCACTGTCCAGATAACTGTAAATTTCCTGACGAGCATCTTTTTTTGATATTCCGCTGCCATGAATGCGAGCCGCCTGCTCAAACCATTCCAGATGCAATTCACGCTGTATTCCCACTTTGACAAAACGATCCGACATTATCTTGTTTTCCTCTCAAATTTCACCAACGGTACGATTACCTCTTCAATCGAGCAACCTCCATGGCCAACAATGATTTCACCTTCCTTGACAAAAGCGTTGTTCCCTCCTGCCACAAGAGGGTAGAATCCTGAGGGCAGGCCGACTGGTTGCCATTCGTGAGCGAACGAAAAGTTTTTGGCCACCTGTGATCTCAGCTCAGTCGTTGGATATATCCGAACCCGTTCTCCGCGAGTTTCGGCAATAACCCCTTCAGCGGGTCGGCCTCTGCCACAGCATTCGATATTGCCATGATCAGACGTCAGCCAGACCTGATACCCATGATCCATCAAGTAGCCGATCAGAGATCCAAGGAAACCACCTTTACACCACTGACTGATTTGATTGTGCATACCGGCAGCGCCGAGCTGCATTCCATGCATGATCTTGTCAACTTTGTCCAAGACCAGGCCGATCACCTTTGTTTTACCTGGGTGCATTGATGCTTCCAGTACACTGGCAACGTCGCCATCGCCCAAACCCCGTTGGTAAGCGATGTCGAAACGTGAAATACCAGCGCCCTCCCAGAACTGCTTCCAGTGTTTTTCTTCATTGTTGGTAGAATTGATCGACGCAGGGAAATAGAGCGGCAGTTTGCCGGAAAAAATTGACTGTCGGGACACTGATGTTAGTGTTGGAATCCAGGCAAAGGTAGCAGACTCCCGCATGACAAGACTTTTATCCTGCTCCTGGAGAATCTGACGAATGGTGACCCACTGATCCAACGCAAGTCCATCGATAACTAACAGTGCAACACGATTATTCTTTGCGTCTTCCAGATCGCGAGCCAAACGTCTCGGCACATGATGCAGCATCGCCGGGTTGGTCGGTGTAAGAGTTATAAGATTTGTATAACTTGAACTCAACCACTGAGCAAAGGTTATGTTCAGTGCTCCGCCCGCTTCTCGGAAACGGTTCTTATACGCCTCGATGGGGACACAATGAATCAAGGCAGACAACTCAGCCCATTTTTGGGCAAAGGTAAGCCAATCTGAATACCGGGATTCGATCGTAGGTAGCTCATTTTCTACAAGCTCGAAAAGGCGAGAAATACGCACTTCATCATCTTCAGCACCATCTTCGATGATACCGCAGCGAATCCAAGAAACCGCATCAATGGGAATTTCAGGTTTCTTGACTGGCGCAAGCTTTCCTTCAACAAACAGATTATCGATGTAAACTCTGATGTCTTGATGATCAAAGGGAAGAACTTCCGGTCCCGGATAGGTTAGACCGTAATCCGGGGAATCTTCTCGCACCTGATCTGCTGCTCCGAGTCTTCTTAGGAACACCGGCCAGCGTTCTTGGAGAAACGCAAAGAAGGCTTCCTCGTCCGGAACGATCTCATCCAGCGGCCATGCATGAAAACTTCCGTGCCCTTTGAGCACCTGCACAAACCGAACAGCCAAAACCATTGGAATCTGGGTTCTGTTGTAATGCAGGCGGAGCAACGCTCTCAAAAGCTCCACTTCATTCGTAATCAGTGCAGCTGCAATGCCGTAAACATGGAGCAGGATGAAATCCTTGGTCGCATTGTCCCCCAAACGGTCGGGTGGCGACTTCCTCTGCGCCTCAAAGAGAACATCCAAAAGGCTGCGATCCAGTTTCTCTATGACTGGGTAGCTTAGATTCGGAAAGAGCCCGCCCAAGTCAAAGGCCAACTTTCTTCCTGCCTGGAGTAGATCATACGGAAGTGCTTCAAGCTCCGCGTCCTGCAGTCGTAGAACCACCACCAGATCGGTATGCTCGCCGCGATCCCATAAAGAGCGATATTTCGATTCATAGGCGTAACGAAACTCAACCGGATCGTTGAATTCAATCAGTTCAAAGCCTCTCTTGCGCAGCTCAAGCGCCAGCTTCTCCTCAGTCAGCAGGCTGTCCGGATCGGCAACCAGGGTCAGTTTGCTGACGTTCGGAACAAAATCGTTCAGGATGGCATCGCGCCAACTACTCATCAAGCGCCTCCCTTGATTATGCGCATCAGCAACAACGGCCGAATTTCTGGGACAATCTGCCGAGCTGAGCCCAGCTCCTTACGCCAATCGGTTTCTTCGGCATCGCATCGCGCCAGGCGATACTGGCGAACCTCTGGAAGACCCACACACTCGATTGCTTTGCGCCGGGAACTAAAAGCCACCGTTCCACGTTCTTCTTCTCTGACAATTGAAGAAATATGCGCCTGCTGAAGTGAATCGAAAAGTTCCTGACCTGCCTGTTCAGCAGCCTCCAGCAAACGATCAAAGGCGGCTTCGGCTTCGTCGCGCCCCAAGGTGTCCAGAACCTTTGGTTCCGCAGTCTGAAGCGCCTCCCAGATGTGCCGTGCAGTCGGCAGAAACAGTTTACCCTCTTCGCTTAGGAAAACGCTGACATAGGCCCGCCGAACCATTGGAATCCGAAGGAGCTGACTTTTCTGGTGCTGCCCGGCCTGTAGACGAATCTCATAAAGTCCCCATAAGCCGGTGATGGTTGACGGTAAGCCACTCAGCGTCACACTGGGTATAGGCTGACCTGAGGCGATCTGCGGCAGGTTGAGCGCCAGGCCTCGGACCCGATTGTTTTCGAGATTGAGCAGCGTGACGTCTGATAAACGCTCTGCCTCTCGGGAGCTGAACACGCATTTGCGCTGTTCTTGACCATCCGGCCAGTTCAGTTCCCACCAGGAACGCTTTCGTAGCGCCGTTCCACCATGGGAGTTGAGATAGCCCACCGTCATCCGCTCAACCCAATGGGGCAAAGGATGCGAACGCAGACGCTCTGCAGCCTGAACATCAGGTTCATCCGAAATACCATAAATAAGGGAAGACTCCCTTACTTCGCGGATTTGGTCACTAATCTTTGCCACAGTACGACCTACCGAGGCTTCGATGCCCTCAGGATTAAGGATGGCGGAAGTAAAGACCTCCTCGAATAATTCACCTGCTTGGGCTGAATCGAGCACGTCTCCGGTCTTATCGATGCCGAACTCTTCGAAAATCACCGAGAGCTTCTGCTCCAGCACTTCCCTGACACGGAACTCGACTGAGTCCTCAAAGACGAAGTTGATAGCCCGGACAAGTTTATCCTGGCCGATACGATCCACCCTTCCGATCCGCTGTTCAATCCGCATCGGGTTCCAAGGCAGGTCGTAATTGACGATGACATGGCAGAACTGGAGATTGAGGCCCTCACCGCCCGCATCGGTTGAGACTAAAACACGGGCCTTCCCACGGAAAGAATCCTGAGCCTGCTGGCGCTCATCCATATCCATGGAGCCGTTGAGAGTTACAACCGAGATTCCACGGGCCTCCATAAACTCCTTCAGCATCTGCTGAGTCGGCACGAACTCGGTGAAAATAAGCACCTTCAAATCCGGCTCATTTTCGTCGGCCTGGAGTTGGTAAACCCAGTCAATCAAGGCTTCAGCCTTTGCGTCCGGACCAACTTGTTCACATTTACGGGCGGCCTCAAGCAAGGTTTCCACGTGGCTGCCCTCGCTTTGCAGGGCCGATACATGAGATTTCAGTAGCTCATCTAGCAGCTCCTGACCATCCATATCGTACAATTCATCGAAATCCTCGGTGACTTCAGAACCATTTTCGAGCTCGTCAAGGCGGAGGCTGGCCTGTCTCTCACCGGTTTTCAACACTTCAAGCCGTCGCTCCAGAGTGGTGCGGATTGCTCGTGTGCTTGAGACCACAAGCCTCTGCATCAAGATCATCAGGAAACCTATGTGGCGTTTCTTCTCGCGTAGAGCCTGGTTGTAGCCTTCGCGCACATAGTCAGTCACCGCTTCATAGAGAAGCTGTTGCAAGTGGTGTCGGGGCTCCCATTGAACCGGAACCATCTGAGTTCTGCGGGGCTTGAATAGTGGCTTGCCTTCGGCATCGATGGCTCGGCGTTTTTCTGTACGGATCACAAAGGGAGCCACCCGGTCGCGAGAGACGCTTTCCTCATCCGGAAAAGCATCGGTATCCAGTAGGCTCATGAGGCGGTGGAAGGAATCAGTCTTACCTTGGTGCGGAGTGGCAGATAGCAATAATACGTAGGGCGCGGCCTCTGCCAAACCACGTCCGAGCTTATAGCGAGCCACCTGATCGGTACTGCCCCCCAGGCGGTGAGCTTCGTCCACAACAACCAGATCCCAGCCTGCCGTCACAAGATCTTCAAAACGACTGCGGTTGTACTCAGCAAGCCGTTCCCCTGACCAGCCGCGCCGCTTGTCAATGGGTTTCACAGAATCCAGCGAGACTATGACCTGATCAAACAGTGTCCAGGGGGAGCTTCGGTGATCCGTTCCCGGAGCAAGGCGTTGCAGTGTGCCAATGTCATCACCCGACACGAGCTGGAACTTCTCGTTGAAGTGGGTCTGCATCTCCGCCACCCACTGGGTTGCCAGTCCCTTTGGAGCCACAACCAGAGTGCGGCGCACTAGACCGCGAAGCTTCAGCTCGCGCATGACCAGACCCGCTTCGATGGTTTTCCCCAATCCCACTTCATCGGCCAGGAGATAACGGACCCGGTCGCCAGAAATAGCGCGAGATAAAGCGTGTATCTGGTGAGGTAACGGTATGACATTCGACTCCATGGGAGCCAGGAGAACATGACCTTCAGACGAGCTGGTGCTTCCTTCCAGCACTTCAGCAACTTTTGCTGCAGCCGCTACATAGCCGATTCGATAAGCTTCAATGGCAGGCTGTAGGTCTGCGCTTAGCGGGCGCAAGACGGACGAGGAAATCCGGACGACGGCATCCTGGTTTGGCAGCCAAACACGGCACACGGTCTGCCCCCATAGGGTTTGTTCCTCAATAACCTTGCAGGGGGAGTTGTGGATGGTGCTGTACTGCCAAGAAGATAAACTGGCTGTATGCTGCTGTTCTGTTTTCACTTTATCCCAACATGCTCTTGAAAAGTCGCTTCGCACCGGTCTCCGGATACAGCCAGCCTTTACCTACTGCATCATAGTGATTGTCGTTATATTCGATATCTTGTTCCAAAATTGGTCCGCAATATACCCCAGATACGATTGTTTAAAAGTGTCCGCCGCTCACATAATTAATATCCCCTAAATTTTTCGCCAAAAAACAGCCTTGAATAAATTCCCAGCCTTGTCATCAACAAAATCAATTGAGGGATAGGCCTCTAAAGCTCTGATAATTCCTGAGCCATAACCGCGATAAGGTAATATTTGATTAGCAAAGGATGTCAATATTGGGTTGCGAGCGTTGGAATTACCTGCCTTAATGTTTTCGATTGTCAAGTTATTGGGCAGATGTCCGGGACTGATAATTTCCACGCGATCATCCAAAACGAAAACACGAATCGGGGCGGAAATAAAATAATCGCGATGAACTAATGCATTTGCAACAATCTCCTCCAAAGCAATACGTGGGATTTCAGGAGTTCCCAAGCTATTTACTGTCTGATCACCTTGAACATGGTGAATATTCGCTTGAATAAAACTTATAGTTTGCTGAAATACGTCGGCAATTTTACCGGTGATATCACGACTATCCGTATATGTATCAACAGCGATACTTGTCCCAGGAAAACAGCCTGCTTTTACAATAAACGCAGGTAACCGAATGGAAGGCATTTTCGCAAACAATAAAGCCCCTGTTACGTTCAAAACGCCATTATTGCCCAAATTCATGTTTTGAATAATTTGCTCCAGTGGAATATCCTGTTTTTCAAGCGGTTCACTATAGCGTTGTTGGAAATAAGCACGAAAGTAATCCATGTCTAAATCTGCAATAGTTAAACCGTTAGCAGGCGATTCATCAGCATGTACTAAGCCTGACGATTGGAACAATCGCTGTATTTCCTCGCGAGAGGTTGCTCTGCGCTTATCAGAGCCGCTTTTGACCCAAAACACGCCCGTATTGTCTTGGTATGGCTTATTGATTCCGGATGGCACCTCAATAATGAGGACTAAACCATTGTCTGTCATCATATTCTGGGTGGTTGGGTTGATGGCAGGACGAACATTCTGACTGGCGGCATTGGATATCAGCTGGTTCAATCTGGCGATGTCATCTACCGTTAATCCTGAAATATTCCCGTTATCCTCAACGCCAATAAAAATCTGCCCACCCTTACCGTTACTGAAAGCCACCATTTCAGCTCCCAACGATTCGGCATTGTTTACGTTTTTCTTAAACTGATGCTGACTATCTTCACCTTGTGCAAGGATTGTAAAAAGCTCTACGATTTCCATATCTGGTAGATCTCCTTTCGGCGGTTGAAGGCTTCCCTTCCACCTTCCATGATTTCGACAATGGTTTTTTGTTGAGAGTGATCATCGATACCACCGCTCTGCACAGAAATTGAGTAATCCTTGAAAGTACAAGCATGTATTTGTTCGGCATCACCCAAAACGGGAATGTTTGGATTATGTGTTGCAAATATAAACTGAACTTTGGGCTTCATTTGGCGAACCAGCTTAATAACATCTTCATATATGGTTTGGTTATCCAGGTCATCTTCCGGCTGGTCAATGACAATCAGATCGTTCTCTCTCTGACTCAAGACAAACAAAATCAGCGCGGATGCGCGTTGTCCTAACGAGTGGTGTTGTAGTTCTTTACCATGATAGGAAATAGTGAATTTATTGGGTGTTTGATAAGTTAACAGTGCTTTCAAGTTATTGAAGAATAAATCTGTGAATATTTGTGGATTACTGCCGAAACAGGCCTTTGCCTTAGTAAAATCTGTATAAATAGCAACAAAGTCGGCATAGTTATTCACAATTCCTTGAAAGGTTGCGTCACGAAGATTGCTCCCTTTAAAGGCGCTCTTCATAAAATCAAGATACTCAACCTTATCTTCCTTATAACCCGCTGTTATTGCCAGTGCCGAATTTGCGCTGCCAATCTTATCGAGCTCGTTCTTGATAAGAGTAAATTCTTCATGCCATAAACCGTTCAGTTTCTGAAGTTCTTGATTTAAAGCAGTTTCAAAAATCGCCTTTTGTCCACCCTGCTTTGACAGAGCTTCCAACATTTGTGTCGTTTGTATCAGTTTTTGTTTCAGCCTTAAGAATTCTTCCGAACTTACATTTTGGCTGGCGTTTGTTTTTAATTCTTCCGCTAGTCTTCTCTCAATTTCAGCAAATTCATCAACCAAACCTTGTCTAATGCTTGTAAGCTCGTCTTGCTTTCCAGAAATTTTGTTCTGGGTGGATTTCGCTTTTTGCATTTCAGCCTTGATCGTGTCCAGCACCTGAATAATCTCGGCATAAATGGCATAAAACTGCTTAAACAACTCGGCATTATGCTTAGATGAATAGCCGGTGAAATTGCGAAGTTCATCTTCATGCTGTGACAGCACTTCGGTTAAGCCAAGGACGAAATCGCTTACCAGGTCAACACCCTTATTCATCGTACGAATGTCACTATCAAAATCCAGGCGTTTTTGCAGCTTGTCTTCAAGCCCGTGTTCTTTGAAAAAATTAAGTCTATGTTCAGTATCCAGCTTGCTCTTGATTTGTTCCTCAAGTTGATCTTTTACATTGGCGATTTTTATCAAGCGATCAACAGCATCACCAACTCTGCTTTTTTGATCGGCGATCTTCCTGCGGATCTCATCGAGTTTTTCGCCCAGTAATTTTTCAACTAAATCTTTTTCAAAGCCTTCCCCTGTATTTGAAAGGTCTTTTTGTCCGAAGTAAATCGGCTTATGGAGTATGGTTTCACGAATGGAAACACCGGGCTGTAACTTATCGTCAATATGCACACTGGAATAATTCTCTTTCCAGATCCTGCGTATTTCATAGGGTTGCCCGTTACGATCCGTAGCCTTTATTACAACCTTCCCGCCGCTGCCCATAGTAACGCCGACTAATTCCTGCTTGTACTTTTGATCGCCGGCTTTTTCGCCAAAAGGGATATCCAAAGCGTAACGCAAGACCTCCAATATGGACGACTTGCCGCTGCCACGAATGCCGATCAGTGTATTTAGTTCGGGAGAAAAATGAATCGTTTTCTTGGATAATGTTCCACCTTCAAAATGGATGCTTTTGATATGAGAGTGTTTGTACCGCTCAACTTTCTTGGCGACGCGATCTGTCTGATCTGTTAAAGCGAATTTGACCGCTTCAAAAGAAAGTGCGCCGAGCTTCAAGTAGCATGACTCACCTTTCCCAAGTTCTTCCAGTTTTTTTGGGTCTGAGCCTTCAATCTCCGCCGGATACCAATCCCCGAGCCAGTGTTTTACCTTTGTCCGGCACGGTCTTTCAGGCACCTCATGCGTACGCACCTTCTGGAACCCGAAGGTGCGACCTCGTACGGCGTCATAGCGCTTCTCCGTCCAATCGGAAAGTTTGCCTCCCGCCATTTCACTCCACAACCCTTTACTGTCTTCAACATGGGCAAAGAGCAAGAAATAATCACGGCCAATTTTTTCCAACTCTTCAACAACCTGAAGGATATTTTTGTCACTCCGGCCATTTTCATTCTGAAATTGCTGTGGTGTTTTCCCTGGGAACATGGAAGTCAAGAACGGGTTTATATAATCCTGCCCATTTTCAAGCCATTGTTCATTAAAGGCGATCAGAACATGAATGCCATTGGCGCCGTCATTAACCGATAGCTCAACACCAGGTATCAAAAAAATACCTCTTTTTTTTGCAGTTTTACGCAAAGCGTCAAATTCAACCTTGTCAAATTTGTTGTGATTTGTAATAACGCCAATCCGGATATCTGCTTTTTCCAAAGCTTCCACATAACTACTGTTGTAGTAGTTATCATCACCGGAAAAAGTAAACTCGCCATCCGCTTTTGTGTGAAGATGAAAATCCGCACGCAACCAAACAGCACCATTTTGGAAAAGTATTTGTTCGTTCGTGTCCATAATAGGTTCACCCTCCCATTCTTGTTACTGCCTGGTCATACCACATGAGAAGCTTTGGATCTTCTTCGAGAACGTTGTTAGGGATCTTTTCTGCGACTTCAATTATGATCTTGTAAGCATCCGGGGTTCTCATTTGCCATAGATATTTAAAACCAGCGCGGACGGCTTCAAGGCGAAAGACCTTGAGCTTTTTCTTTTCCGCCCTATAAAGTTCAAATTCTTTGAGAAGCCGTTTTTCGCGCATCTGGTCGATCTGGGCCGCATCTTTGGGATCTGGTACGCACCAGCGGTCTTTTGCCTTGGCCATCAGTTCAGGATTGTCTTTGTGGAGGTTACGAAACTCCTGCCAGTTCGTCGAAAGATAGCTGTGGATCTGTGAAGGGACTTCACCTTTTCCCTCAAAGCAGTAGAAGTTGTCCTCCAGCAGCTCCTTCAATTCCAGGGATTTCTCTGTCTTCTTCCAGCCACCGATGGCCTTGATGAACTGGGGATGAATATCCTGGAAGGTCTGCGGCTTTTCTTTCAGCAAAAAGCGGAGCCAGTCAATCGCCGAAGCCTCATCATCAACAAAGCCAGTAAAGGTCCCCTGGACCGGTGTGGTCGAGGTCATCTTCTGTCGGTCATACTCGGCGGATTGCTCAGGGAGGAAGAACATACCGTCCCGCTCCATGAACCGTTGGGCAAGACCAAGCTGGAATTCCTGGCTGGAGATAGGGACGGGATAGCCTTTGCGAACGTAGAAGGCCACCATCTGGTCGAAGAGAATGCGCGGATCGCGTTCAGTGATTGTCTGCATCACGGTCCCCAGGCGCTTGGTAACCGGCAGATATTTCAGGTGAGTGCGGACAAAATCCCAGACACTCTCCTCGGTTTCGGCCTCTTTCAGGAAACGCTCCTCAAAGCCGCCGTTGGGTTTGTAGGCTGAAATGACAAGGTCCTGCTTAACGGCGGTTGGCGTCGTGACGGCCTTGAAGCTCCCTTGTTTTTTGTCGAGCGCCGACACATTGGCCACTATGAAGCCTGCCTCGGTCAGTGCTGTTTGGATACTATTCCAAACTGACGCCTTTGTGTTTGAGAACTCCACCGTCATCCAACGACCTGGTTTGAGGACGCGATAAGCTTCTTTAAAACAGGTAGTCATAAGTTGGCGGTACTCACTAGCACCTTTGCCTTGAACGCTGTTCTCGATAGCTTCAGGTTTATTATCGGTTAAAATTTTGAGCCATGCTTCCCATGTAGTGTTCAATTCTGAATAGTTGATATTTGAGCCAAACGGAGGGTCAATAAATCCGTAATCTAAAGAGTTGTCACTTAATAATACTCTTTCAAAAGATGCCGTCCCGGTGCATTGAGAATACTCAGATGCTTGGACACTCTTAAAACCAGAAATAATTGAGTTCATCCTTCGCTTATAATTCTCGAATACTGAGCCTTCCCTTGGGAGAGATGGCACATAAAGAGTGCCCTTCAAAATACCGCCAGCCGTATTTTGAGGATTGCGAGAATCATATCTGAAGCTGGATTGTTTTGAACTGATTTGAAGAATTCCAGTGATAATGAGTTTCAATGATAATGAATGGCTTTTTGCTAACAATCTTGCCAGCACCCATAAATTTCGCTTCGTAAAAAAATGATGCACATGGGTGATACCGAAGGGGTCGTTGCGGCGTGTTTCCTTCCCCTCTTTCATTCGATCCGCCGGAAACCAGTAGGGTATTTCGCTATTCTCGATCTTAGTGATGAGCGCCAGATCAAAGGCATCCGGCACTTTCTCCGCTCGCTTGCCATTAGCGGTATAGTTTATGAGAACTGGTACCTGCTTTGCCTGGCGTAATGTCTCCGTGATAGCACTATCGTACTTGGTTACCCAAACCCGTTGCATGTTCCGTTTGGTCAACAATGCATTGCAATGAGGACAAGGGAAATCATCTTTTACGCACCCGGCCTCTTTATCCATCGCAGCTTCCCAAAAGATAACTTCACGTGAACATTCAGGGCAAACAAACACATCAGACCAAACGGTATAGTTTACCTTGCCCTTCATTTTGCCATCGGTATGCATGGTCTCATACATCCAGCCACATTCATCTTCGACTTCACTTAGAATACGTTTGGCTACCTTTTCAAAGGCCACTATATCTACAGGCGTGTTGTAGTTGTAGGCAATAAAGGTGGCAGCCGGCGAGAGGTCATTCAAAACTGCACGGCGTACACCAATCTTGGAAAAAGGCACCCAGACTGTTTTACCGTCCTGATCGGTATCTTCCCGTAGAATGGTTCCATCCGGCTTTACCTGATAGCCCAGCTCCATTACCACATTCCGGTTGCCGCACATTTGCGCCGCAACTCCGGTCATTCCCGTCCCACAAAAACCGTCAAAAACTATATCCCCCGGTTCGGTGTAGTGGAGGATATAGCGCATTATGGCCTTGTGTGGCACCTTAGTATGGTAGGAGTGCGCGTTGTAAATCGGGTCGTTCTTGCCTTCGCTGACATCGGCGGCGAACGGCTCCCGATGATACCCTTCGACACCGCTCAGGGTGCGTGCAGGGTCGGTTTGTTTTTGCGCCTCCCACTCGGCAATGAAATCAGCAATCCAGGGATTCGGACAGGCGGTGTAATACGGTGGGTCACTAAGATTAAGAATGTCCTCATCGCCTCCAATGGGGAATCCTTCAATCTTGCGGAATTCCGGGTCTTGAAGTTTCTCGCGCAACTTCTCCGTGAAGTGTTTGCGCCGTTCCTCATCATTATCGAAAGTAATTCCAAGGCACGCTACCGGTTGGCAGGCTTTCTCAGGCAGTTGTTCTTCGTATGATTTCTCAAACAGGTCGGTCTGTACATCAGCAAACAGCCGTAGCCCCTGATCGTCTTTATTACCCATAAATCAAATTCTCCTGGTTGTCCTTCGATTCTGCAATCTGGTCACTCCGACAGTGACTAAGTTCGACTGAGTTAGTCACAGACTTAGTCACTCTTACTCCATGACGATCCTAACCTTGGCCGGGTCGTTGCCCTTGATGAGCTGATCGATGTATTCCTCAAAGCGTTTTTTCATTTCTGAAGGAGTGGACGGACCTCCTGTTACCTGAAGAGCGGTCAGCAGAGTTTTAACCTTGAGGGGTACCTTAACCAGACCCGAAAGAACCTCTTTAAGCGCATGAACGAAATTACTGTCCAGTGGCACCGGCAGTTCCCGCGATTTGAGGAAGGCCTCCAAAGGCTCCCGGTCGTCGCTTTTAAGCAGGTCCATTTTGGTTTGGGTAATCGGATCTTCCAGGTTGCCGAGGAGAGTGGAAGTCCAACCTGCCACCAAGTCGTCAAGCTGATTATCCATCTGGTCGATCAACTGCGAACCTGCTGCTGCGCCGATTTCCACCGAAGGTCTATAACCGCAGTGCTGGCAAACAGGAGTGGAGTCGAGATTCTGCTCCGTCAAGGCAAAACAGCTCTTCAGCCCAGCCAGGCGATTCTGGAATTCGGTGAGCTGCTGTCGGGGCATCAAGTCGATACCTGCCAGTTTGAGCAGGGTCTGAAGACGAGGATCATTGAGTAGTGCCGCCTTGCGCTTGTCGTCGTTCAAACCCAGTCTTGCGTTGGTATGAAGGCCGATGTAGGCAACGGTATACTCTTTTTTGAGCTGCTGGAGCTTAACACCGATGCCCTGAGACTGTCCGGAGAGCGCCGACAGATTGGCCTGTTTGAGCTCAGACAAAATGTCCTTCCGGATGGTTTTCATGCGATCCACCCAGTCGTGTTCAGCAAGCAGAACAGTTTCGGCCGTGGAAAGCCAGGAAGCAGTCGGGCTGTGGTCCTGGACGAATTCACGTATGGCATCTAGGTCATCCAATGCCTTAACTGCCTTTTCATGAGCAGTCACCTCTTGGGCGCTGAAACGGAAGTTCTTCAGCTTTCCTGGTGAGGTGTAGGCCTGCAATGATTCGAAAAAAGTCTTGGCCTCATCCAGACCGCTGGCCTGGCTGGCAAGGTCGGTGCCCGTGAGCAGGTCCTGTCCCCAAAAGGAAAGACCGTCGCGGAGGATCTGCTGGGACATGACGATACGTTTGACGAGCTTGGAAACCCGATCAATCATCTCTATTACCGGTGTATCGCTACCCTGACTGACTAATTGAGGGTACCCGGAGGGGAGTCCAAGCAGTTCAAATAGCGCCTTGAGAGCAGGCAGGTTCCATTCTTTAGGCTGCTCCAGGTGCTTGAAGCGGGTCAGTTCGTCCATGCTTGTGGCCGCAAGCTGCTGCAGCGCGGTAGCGTCGAACTTTTTGCCGGGGATTGAGAGTACGATGTCGCCGGTGTAGACCAAGATGGCGAGGAGGACCACCGCCCACTCGGGTTCAAGCCGAGCAGCACCTGGGTTCAGGTACTCCAGACCGTGATCGTCCTGGATAATCTCGCTGCGGTTCACCACCTGTCCGTGCCCCTTGGTCTTGAACGCGTCGAGAATAAACTTAGCGTATTTGGATTTGTTGGCATCAATCTTTTCGCCGTCGAGTAGCTCCAGGGCATCAAGCACGGCAGTGGCCTGCTTGGTACGGTTCTGGCCGGCAATAGCCCGCAGTGCATCCTGTGCGGCTTGGACTCGGTTGTTTCCGGTGATAAGCACTGAGAAACAAGGATAATCGGGAGCCTGATTAGCAAAATTTGGGGAGAGGCAAACGCCCGCGATTGTATTAATCAGGTCTCGGAAGTTAATTGTCTCGTGAGCAGCGATTCCTGACAACGAACGGATGTTGCCGCCTTTTTCTTTAGCCCACTCGGTCATCGATTTGGTGCGGCCTTGATAAGTCACTTCAAAGGCTGAAGCCATATTCTTTTGGAGCCACTGTACCAACAGGCGAAGAAAGCCATTGGCCTTAGCTTCATACGTTGCCTTGGCGTGGCCGGAGGAGGTTGCCGCAAGATCGAGTGCTGCCGCATAGCTCTTGAGAGCGGTACGGAATTCTTCGTCTATTCCTTTGAGTCGAAAGAAAACCTCGTCATTTACCTTTTCATCCTTGAAGCGAGGAGCATCATTTGGCTGGATGAAGTAGAGATAAAAGTCCCGCTGCGGCACTGCTGTTGAACGTTCATTGGGTGCACCAAAAAACAGATAGCCGGTCCGAGAAGCTCTGCGCTCCTGCCATTCCAGCTCATGCTGCCAGATTTTGTAACCAGTAACGTAGGTGGCGTCCTGGCATTCCATCACACGTTTGAGTGCCTCGTAATAGAAGCGATCAAGCTGAGACTCGCTCAAGGTTTCAGCTTTACGCTCAATCAAGGCGTCAAAGTCGTCTGTTTTTTTCAGGTCCAGGTAGAACTGGCGGTTATCAGCATTGAAAGAGATGAACTGGCCGCTGACCGTCTTATGGATCTCACGCAAGACGGTTTCCACGTGGGTTTGCAGGTCCTTGTCCGGTTCATCGCTTCCCAGTTCGGCAATCAACGGGTCAAAGAGGCAGAGGCGATCTCGAAGTTCTTCGGCTGAGGCGCCCATAGGGGCATAGATGTCGCCAGTTGTAAGACGATGCACCGAGAGAGCGTAGATCAGGCGCAGAGCCATAGGCTTGTATTGCTTGCGGGTAATAGCGTTTTCGATGCGAGACTCCAGCACCTGGCTACATTCAATAACTGCCCGGATCTCGGGAATTGCGCGAAAGGAGGCATTCTGCTTGAGCGTGCCCCAGTAGCTGTCGAAAGCGATCAGACCTGGCTCATTCTGCGGCACCTCCTTACCGAGAATACCTTTCATGCTCATGGAGAGAGTCTTGAGAACTTCACGTTTTTCAACCACGGTAACCCGCTCGAAGGTGTCGATGTAATCAGGATGCACAGGGAAGAGTCGGACGAATTCATCCATCCGCTCATTGAGACTGCCGTAGAACTTGGCAAAAGGTATAAGATACTCTCGGATCTTGGCCTGCTGTTCAGCGGTCTTCTTGAGCAGACGCTCGGCCACAACGAACTTGACATCGTTACGGGCGATCAGAATCTGTTCAAAGCGGTCCTTCACCCGACGAATGCTGTCGGCAACGAACGCAAAGCGGGGACTATCAAAGATGGCTTCCTGCACGCCAGCCATGAAACGGAAGCGTAGGTCTTTACATACTTCGCCGACTTCTCGGAGGAAGTTCAGGTCGAGGATAAGTTCCTGATCCTTCCGGGTGCGCAGGTAATCCAGCAACTCATCTACCACCAGGAGCAGGCCGTGCTCAGGGTAAACTTGGCCGAACTTTTCCATCATGTCTTCGAAGGCCCGCTTGTGGCTCGTGATGGTGCCCACTTCGGGGAAAGCATACTCCACCCCGAGCTTGTCAAGATTCTCTTCCAGTTCAGCAACCAGGATATCGCGCAGGGACATGGTGGTTGCGCCGATCTCAGTGCGGATGACCTTAAAGCGTCCGCCGATTTGCTTGGCTGCTTCTGCCACCCCTTTATGATTCAAAGCATCGAGAAGGGAGACGTCCGCGGCGAGGCTGGAGACCACCGACATCAAGTGAGACTTACCGGTACCATAGTTACCGACTACTAACAGGCCTTTGTTGTCGACCGGCTGCTCGAACTGCATTTGCGGAAAGACAAGCTGGGTAAGTCGTTCTGCCATTTCCTCGGAGATGACATAGGTGTTCACGAGTTGGCGTGCGGCGCTGGCTTTGTCCGCGTCACGCAATTGAACTACCGACTCAATCGGGTCGAATTGTATAAGATCTCCGTATTTCATGCTTGTCTTACCTCTCTTATGTTCATTCCTAATCGATTGATGCAGTTCCATCCATGCCCACGATCAACGTGTCAACCAGGTCATAACTGCGGTACTCAGGGTGACCGGTTTCGGCATACATGAGCTTGCTGCCTGAGACCGTACCGTTCCAGGACGCCACCACAGGACGGTTCCTTGAAATGCCTTGCAGCAGACGCAACGGGTCTTGTTTCAAATCCTTGTCGAACAGGATTTCGAGGTTATCAAGCACCACGGTTGACTCTGCTTTATCCACAATCAGGCCCAATATTTCCGGTAGTCGCAGCGCTCGCTGTTTGGCTGTCAGTTCAAGCAGCTCAGCAGAAAGCGACAGATTGATATTGATGACGTCTGCGCCAAGAACGTCGGCAACACCGTAGAGGATGCACGTTTTGCCTGAACCACTTTGACCCACGAGCAATACCAGACGATGGTACAGGCCTTCAGCTACCTGTAGAGATCGCATTATCTTGTCTTGAATCGGTTCGGACATAAATATTCCCTATTGTTCAGTGGTTTTGTCAGCTGCACCACCGGACCGGACCCACTCATCCACTTCGTCCTGTTTGAACATCCAGCGACGACCAACGCGATGACCAGGCATACCACGTTGCTCGATCCACTTGTAGACCGTCTCGTTGCTTACGTTCAGATATTTGCAAATGTCATCGACCGTCAGCCATCTTTCATCCATAGCCTTCGTCCTTCGTTAATCATGTTTTAGAAAAAAGCTGAAATTATCTGGGGATTGGAAACCCGAACAGAGTACCCCAAATTAGCTCCATAAAATACTCTCATAACTTGCCACAAGCAAGCGTTATTGTGACGATTAGAGCCGATTTTAACCAAATTAGCTAAATGGTCGGTTTGCCTTGGCTAGGGGAATTAGCAGTCGATTGAGTTACAAAAAAGCCACCCGTCAATTTACTCTGACCAAGGCGGCTTTCTTGAATGTCCGAACTATTAATTGTTTGAAAATATCTCTATCATGTCTTTGCTCCTCCGGCAACGCCACTATTGGCAATTTCAGCCGAGTAGGCAAATCCCTCTATGAATGCCTTAACCTCCCGTGGCGAACCCCGGAAAATATCAAGGCTCCCTGGTCTCCCCAGGAGAGGCTTCCGGAAGAGACGAAGCACGATATACTCCTCTGCACGACGTTCAATTTTCAGCCCGGAATCCCAGATTTTCAACTGCTCGTTGTTGAGCCTGCGGCATATATCAATCAGTGTCCGTTCCGTGACCTTCATCGGCACACTCCAGTTTGTTCCTTACAAAGCGATGTCCAGCGTTCCACCGTTATGGCGCCATTAACGGTGTCAATAATGGCTTCCTTTTTCTCTCCATCAAAATACAGCTCCGCAACCGCTCTCACTTCTCGGTTGATGAGAGCCTGGTGTGAGATACGCCTGCGATACGGTCGGTCTTCGATGAAAGCGGCAATCTTGTCGGCTGCCGCGATGAGACGAACCCGGTCATCCAACAGTTCGGCCGCCAGCCCCTTCGGATATCCAGAACCGTCAGGAAGTTTATGATGGTGGAGGATCACGTCTCCGTAAGGCTCAAATATTGTGCCCTGAACATAGTCATGCCCCCAGGCCGGGTGATTCTCCATGACCTCCCACTCTCTTTCCGTCAACGGATGCCGTTTATCGAGAATCCTGTCTTGGACAAAAAGCTTGCCGACGTCATGGAGCATTCCTGCCATGTATGCCTGAGTAGCGGAGAAACCGAAATCTTTGTTGCTGCCAACAACAATATCCCAGGCAATTTCGGCGGTCAGGATTGAATGTCGATAGAGATGCAGATTGCGTGCATGAAGGCACTTCTGAACCAAAATCAGTGAATTGTTTTCCAAGGCAATGTCCAAGGCCTTTTTATCGATCATAGCTACTCCATTACCTCCAAAATAATACTGTCAAACACTTAACCTTCAACGGGTGTAATGAAAAGTGTT
>PKWS01000129.1:3324-6092 GCA_003132105.1 Desulfosporosinus sp. | reverse complement strand
GGGCTTCCACCAATACCCCAATTCCCACAACGTCTGCTTCAAATTCAGCCATCAAATTCCTTATCCCTAAGGCTGTTCCGCCCGCCTTCATAAAATCGTCAATAACAAGCACACGTCGCTTGGGTTCTAAGGCTCTCCGGGAAAGTGACATGGTTTGAATACGCCGAGATGATCCGGAAACATAATTAATGCTTACTGAAGAACCCTCTGTCACTTTGTTTCCAGTGCGGATGACCACCATAGGCAAACCTAAGGCCTCTGCCGTTACTAGGGCAAGAGGAATTCCTTTGGTTTCTATTGTAACCACAACATCAGGCAATTTGTCTCTAAAAGCGCCAGCAAAAATAAGGCCTAGTGAACGTAAAACAGAGGGATCAAACAGTAAATCGGTCATATACAGAAAACCGCCCGCGAGAATTCGTGCTTTGTCGCTCAGAAGTTCAGAAAGCCTACTTAGGAATTGCGTTGCTTCTTCAGGTGCTATTTCCGGAATATATCGTACCCCGCCTGAAGCCCCGGAAATCGTTTCAATGTGACCTTGCCCTGAAAGGAGTAAGCTCGACTTGACCGCCATTAAATCCTCACTGATTGTGGACTTGGCCGTACCAAACCGTTCTGCAAATAGGGATAACGGAGTCAGGACATTGGGTTTTAACATCAGTACTTGGGTGATGGCCACCATCCGTTCTGCTCTTTTCATCTTCTCCACGATTATTAATCCACCTTATCCGAGTCATTCTTTAAACTCAGAGTTCCGAACATTACATTCTCAGCAGTCACAATATGTGCCATCGCCAAGGATTGCGCTTCCTCGCTATTATGATTTCTCAAGGCTTCAACAATCATCCTGTGTTCGTCAATAGCAAGTTTCATCCGCCCCGGAACGGCCAATGAAGTCGTTCGGAAACGTTGAATCTGTTCACGTAAATTTTCTAAAATTTGAATCAAGCGTTCGTTGCGACTAGCTTTATAGACTAAGGCATGGAAATCCGTGTCAGACTTCACAATCTGTTCTAAGTCCACCTCTCCCTCACTGGCTCTATAAAACAACGCCCGTTCCATTTGTTCCAATTCGTCATCCGTAATTCGTTCAGCCGCAAGACCTGCNNATTGGATTTCCATCAACCGTTCCCCGGGCTCAAGAACCCCACTCAGAATCGCCTCGCGCATGGACTCGAAAACAATCTCCCGTAGTGGTTTATACCCATCGAGTATAACTGGTAGTAATCGTTTCTCCACAAATGTCTCCCCTTTCAACCTATTACGTTCACTGTTCTTGTAACCCAAACGCTTTTAAAGCCTTTTTTTCTCAATTTTCCTGCGACTTCTATGGCATGCTGTTTTCCTTGAGCAATCCCAAATACACAAGAACCGCTTCCTGACATTAAGGCCCCGTAACACTCAGCCTCTAGTAAATGTTGCTTAAGTGCCAAAATCTCCGGAACCATTTGGGTCGAGGCTATCTCTAAATCATTATAAAGCAAGTCTGCAATCTGCTGCGTCGAATTCTGCGATAAGGCCTTTTCCCAATCAGTTTGCGTTAAACACCCACCCTGCCCAACTAAATCGAATCGACAGTAAGCTTCCCTTGTGTTCACTCCAGCAAACGGTTTGGATAAGACAAGATCCATCGCAGGAGCTGTGGGCAATGCATCAAGCCGCTCTCCCCGTCCAGTTGCCCACATCGTTCCGCCTCTCAGACAGAAGGCGACATCTGCGCCACATCTCCTCGCCAGCGCTAGAAGTGCTTCCCTACTTAAAGGTTTTCCATAAAGTTCATTTAATAAACGAAGCGTTGCCGCGGCATCCGAGCTCCCTCCAGCTAGTCCGGCCTGTACGGGAATATGCTTTTCAATTTCAATTTCAATTCCTTCGAATTGGCCAAGTTGTTCGAGAAACAACACAGCTGCCTTATACGCAATATTTCCCGGGCCACTTAATGCTCCACACCGGCATACAACCTTTTCTCCACGACGCCGTACCCGGACAATATCGTGTAAGGCGATAGATTGCATGACACTTTGAAGTTCATGATATCCATCTTTCCGAATTCCGTGGATTGCTAAGGCCAGATTAATTTTAGCGTAGGCGAACGTTGTTAGAAAAGATTGTTCCATTTACATTGCCCTTTCCGAACATTACGAATGCATTTCCTTTTATTATACATATTTTCGGCTTGGAGTTCCAGCATTTCTCCTTGAAAATTACCAAATTAATAGAGACGAGGATAACCTCGTCCCACAAAATCCTTAGAATTCTCCACCAACGACCCATTCTATCTGCGCTGATTCATAGGATAATGCCTTTTGTAATTCCAAACGCAGATGTATTTCTTCTTCGATCTGCTCAATGTGTTCATAGAACATCACGAAAGTGTCTCCCGGAATACAACTGTCCAATCCTCTTCTAAAGGCTTCTATTTCCGAAAGAACGACCTCTATTTTATTCAGATTCATGCCACTTCTCACTGCTTCGTCATAGAGAAGTTGTGCAATTTCCCCCGGTTTACGTCCGCGTAAATCAGAGTCTTCTCTAATAATTAAACGTTTAAAACCATGTGCAGCAATACGACCCACTTCACGTACCGACTCATCCGTCCGATCACCGGGCACAGTAATACACCCCACGAGGGAGCCGCCCTTAAACTGTTTAAGTGTTTTGGCAACTTCTTGAATCCCGGCAGCATTATGGCCATAGTCAACAAAAACACGCACTCCATTCAGCTCATAAAGATTTAGGCGCCCGCGGTTGTGCTCTGCATCCGAGGA
>PKWS01000129.1:0-3216 GCA_003132105.1 Desulfosporosinus sp. | reverse complement strand
AAAACTTCTTGAACCCTGACAAAGCAAAATCGTGCCCCGACGCACAAAGACGGCTGTTCCACCTATCCCCAAATGTTTACGAATACAAATATTATCTTTTTCAGTACTAAAATAAATAACTCGCCCCTTTGTTCGCTTCGCCATTTGCACAACTAGAGGGTCATCCGCATTCAGAACCACATAACTATGCGGCTTGACAACCTCCGCAACCAAGCTCTTCACATGGGCAATATCTTCGAGCGTCTCAATGCCATACTGGCCCAGATGATCATTAGAAACATTTGTAATTACTGCTACATCTGCATATTCATACCCTAAACCTGCTCTTAGAATCCCGCCCCGTGCTGTTTCTAGAACCGCCACCTGTACATCGGGATGTCTTAAAACAATCCTGGCACTCTCGGGTCCGCTCATATCCCCTTTAACCCATAATTTTTGATTAATATAAATTCCATCCGTTGAAGACATACCCACCAAAAGTTGTTGATCTGCAAGGATTTTACTAATCAAACGAGTCGTGGTTGTTTTACCATTCGTACCGGTAATCGCAACGATGGGGATTCTTCCATTTCCCGAAGGAAGCACTTGCTCCACGATCGCTTTGCCCACATCCCTTGCTTTACCCACGCTGGGAAAATGGTGCATACGAATGCCCGGCGCAGCATTGACTTCGATGATATGTCCGTTTTTTTGGCGATACGACTCCTCAATATCTTCAATCACTAAATCAATCCCTGCAACATCCAAGCCAATCAGCTTCGAGGCATAGACTGCTAAATCAACGTTATCTGGATGCACACGATCTGTCACATCCTCTGCGATTCCCCCGGTACTCAAATTTGCATTGTCGCGCAGATACACCACTTCACCTTGTTCAGGAACGGATGATAGTTTTAACCCCCTTTGAGTAAGGGTTAAAAGCACCACGGGGTCAATTCTAAGTTTAGTTAAAGCCAACTCATGGTCCTCCCCTCGTAGAGGGTCCTCATTTGTTTGAGCTACTAGCTCCGAAATCGTCAATAAGCCATCCCCAATCACATGAGCCGGAATCCGTTTTGCAGCAGCAATTAAACGCTCTCCAACCACAACCAGGCGATAATGCTGACCCTCAATATATTCTTCAACAATGACCCAATCGCCATAAGTTTGAGCGACCTTAAACGCAGCTCTAGCTTCTGCTTCGTTCTTTATCTGGAGGGTCACTCCTTTTCCTTGGTTTCCATGCAAGGGCTTCATCACAACAGCGGTTTNNACGGGAACCCCTCCATCGCACAGTATCTTCTTGGTCATTTCCTTATCACTAGCAATGTCAACCCCTATACTTGAGGTCGCACCCGTAATTGTTGCCTGGATACGTCTTTGATACCGCCCATACCCCAATTGCAATAAGCTACCCTCATTTAGACGTTGTACAGGAATTCCCCGTTCCCGACATGCTTCAACAATCACTTGTGTTGAAACCCCCAATTTGTAGTCAGCCGTCACCTTAATAATACGGTTTACAGCTTGTGCAACATCAAAAGTTTCTTGATTTAAAAGGGCCTTCACACAGAAAAACGCTTGTTTAAAGCCCTCAACCGCTCCCTCTTTGGCTTCGTAATTGAAGATAATCTCATAACAACCCGGTTCTTCTAAAATACCCATAGTTTTGCCATATTTAATGGTTTGTCCTGCTTGTGTCAAAAGGTCTATTGTCACATGTTCTATAACGTGACCAATAAGGGTACCCTCTTGTAACCGCTCGAGGAATCCACCAAGTTTACCCCGTGAACAAAAGTGGTCGGCCAATGTCGGTAAATTCTCCACGAGGCGTTGCCGGAAATCTCCCAATTCATTACTAAATCGTTCTGTCCATTCTTGGAGATCCACAATCGCACGAATAATTGGCCGATGGCTGTAAGCATTGGCCCCTTCGATTGCTTGGATTTCTCTAATCTCCATTATGTTGTTGTTCCCCCTTCAGTAACAATGGATAATATACTACGCTAGTTTAACCTTTTTTTCTGCTGGTATTCCCTGTTCTAGCCATAATTTGACTAAGATAGAGATACTCGACGTTTTAGATCAAAACTATACCCATCACATAGAACATGCATTAAAATCGGACTCAAAACTAGAGCTTGTCCAGGAGTTGTTTCCGAAACGTTTGTTGTTGTTGAGGGAGACGCATCTACTACAGTTACCGTATTACTTCCAACCACCGAAAACCGCGCATCAGACTGCACTAAAATTGCTGTATCTTCGTCAATCCCGACACCGAGAACATAGGGATTTTGAGAGATTGCCGATAAGAGTCGGCCGATTCGCCCTCGTTGAGCGAAGTGTTGATCAATCACAACGGAGCGAAGTAACCCCAATCCCGGTGCCATCGTTAATGTGTTTTTCTTTGGCGTTCCCGCTTCCCCGCCGACAATCATCGTATCCGACATGACAGAGGCCCCTGCACTCGTTCCTGCAATAATGATCCCCTGCTCGTAAAGCTGTTGGAGCATCCGTCCGAGTAACGTACCTCCTAGCAAACCGGTAATCCGTAGTTGGTCACCCCCGGTGAAAAAGACCCCAGTTGATTTTTCAAATTGCTTGCCGATTTCTTGTGCATTAGCCTGGGTGCGGTCTGAAACATCGAGGACTTGTACCTCCTTGGCTCCTAGTCCTAGAAACAAAGCATTGTATTCAGCCCCTACTTGGCGTGGGTACTCAGTCGCAACTGTCAAGACCGCAATACGGCTTTCTCTACCACCTGACTCCTGAACAAAACACTTAAGGATTTTGCACTCACCCAATTTATCTTCTGCTCCACCAATAATAAGCAGCCTTCCTTCCACATGTTCAGCCAAACTGATCCCTCCAGTCCAAATCGTGGTTCGTGGTTCGAATATCGAATATCGAATATCGCTTGCGCCCCTGGATAAGTTCAACTAAACTTCAGATGGAGGAAAACTCCATTTGAAGTAAGTTTCCTATATTCTCTACCTAAAGAGGGTTTAATTATGCAAAGAACATTCAAAAATCACTAACATACCATGAGATAGAACCTAATTATCAAGGAAAGGAGGCATAGCTCAGTGCCCAACTGTTCAATTGTCATTCATACAGCCCGTCGTAGACTTGAGCTCTATGAAGGAAACCGTCTGATCCAGCATTATCCAATTGCGGTTGGCAAGGGAGCTACCCCCACCCCCAACGGTCACTACACCATTGCCACTAAAACAGTAT
>PKWS01000359.1:8905-17586 GCA_003132105.1 Desulfosporosinus sp. | reverse complement strand
TCTCCCATGACAATCACTTGCTCCCCCATCTTAGCAGACTCTGCTGCCAGTCGTTGAGCTTTCTGAACGAAGGGGCAGGTGGCATCTACCACTTTAATTCCTATATTTTCAGCCTCCTGATAGACACTGGGTCCTACACCATGGGACCGTATAATCAGGGCTTGTTCGTCTAACACCTCTTCCAAGGCATTAACAACGCGAATTCCTCGCTCTTCCAGGCGTTTTACAACCTGTTGATTGTGAATGAGTGGTCCGAGGGATACAGAAGGTGAAGTTTCCACTGTCCGTTCTGCCATATCCAAGGCTCGCTTAACACCAAAACAAAAGCCGGCTTTTGCCGCCAGTTTAACTTTCATAGCCAAAGGACCTCCCTAAGAATTATATAGGACTAGTTCTCTACTCTATGCCAAAATTCCTGCTAATTTGAAGGATTTTTATCGTTGAGCCGCCATCAAACGATGGATAAGTCCCCCTACTGACGTTNNTATACTTTCTGACTAGTATTAGAAAACTTGGCTAGCGCCAAGCCTTCAGGCGACGGCGATAGCCTTAGTTGCACTTATGCTGCAGGAAAGTATATAACTGAGAGTTATACTTTCTGACTAGTATAAAAAGAGATGCGACCTAATACCAGGTCGCATCTCTTCTCTTTTGAATAATTTGTGATTTCTTGAGGTGATGACGAGTTAGAACGTTTACTTCGCCGTCAGACTCTTCGATATTGTAGCCATTGATTTTCCTGCTTTGCGCGCAGTAATAATTTGTTTCCATTTGATAACGCAATCGATCAAAATAATCGCTACAAGAGCCAACATAACGACGATCATGCTAACCTTTAGATAGTCGTTCTTCGGCAAATAGTTCCAGCGAACTGACCATACGCCAGCGTCAAACACAGTAACTACCATGTAAACCAACGGGACCAAGGTCGTCCAGGCATAAATCATCTTGGTGCTGTTACGCAAGATCACCGTCGTCCCGATTGCCAAGGCGACAACCCCCAGTAACTGGTTCGCAACGCCAAAGATAGGCCAAATGGAAGCGACATTTCCACCGTACAACATATAACCCCATGCTAAAGAAATCGCGATACTCGTAATAATGACTCCCGGCCACCAGTTTGTATTTTTGAAAGGTTTGTAAATATATCTTCCTAAGATATCCTGAAGAATATAACGACCCACACGCGTTCCAGCATCAATCGTCGTCAAAATGAAAAGGGCTTCGAACATAATCGCAAATTGGTACCAATACTTCATAAAACTTTCGCCCACTACTCTGGAGAAAATATGGGCCATCCCGACAGCCAGGGTAACTGCTCCCCCGGTTCTTCCCGCGAGGTCCATTCCGACCAGACTCGACAAATGTTGTAACTCTACGGTTGCAAGATGAAGATTGGCAAACGCTTTCGGCGCGAGGTTAATTGCAAAATAGTCTCCTGGGGCCAACACTGTGGCAGCAATGAGAGCCATCATGGCGACAAAGGCTTCCATGAGCATCCCACCAAATCCTACCAGGCGAATGTCTCGTTCACTACCAATCATCTTCGGGGTAGTACCAGAACTAATTAAGGCATGGAATCCGGATAAGGCTCCACAGGCAATCGTGATGCTTACGAAAGGCCAGATTGGACCTGGAACAACTGGTCCACTTCCCGCATAACCAAATGAGGAGATTGCAGGCATTTGGAGTGCAGGATGCACCCAAACAATTCCCAAGGCCAAAGCAGCGATCGTTCCAATTTTTAGATAGGTACTGATGTAATCCCGAGGGGCGAGTAACAACCACACCGGTAAGACCGCGGCAACCAAACCATAACTAGGCAGAATAATCCAAAGGGCTTTTTCTGACCAGTTAAAATACTGGGCCAGTCCAGAGTTTTGAACTGTAGGTCCCAAGGCAACAGCAAGGATAACCAAGGCAAAGCCAATGATTGAAGCTTCGCCGACTTTCCCAGGGCGTAACTTATACATATACAAGCCTACAAGCAAAGCAATGGGGATTGTCATGCTGATCGTAAAGGCTCCCCAAGGGTTGCTCTTAACGGCCCCAACCACCACAACAGCGAGTCCGGCCATGGCTAAAACTAAAATGAAGAGGATGGATATGGCAGTAGCCAGTCCGGCTACCGATCCAATTTCTTCTTTGGCAATTTCCGACAGTGAGCGTCCATCGTACCGAACAGATGCAAATAAGATGACCATGTCATGCACTGCACCAGCCATAACGGCTCCGATTAAAATCCAAACTGTGCCGGGTAAAAATCCAAATTGGGCAGCAAGCACTGGCCCAACCAAGGGTCCTGCACCAGCGATTGCGGCAAAATGATGTCCGAAGACGACCCATTTATTAGTTGGAACAAAGTTTTGCCCGTCATTCAAACGAATTGCGGGGGTAATACGGGACTCATCCACCATCAACACTTTTGTCGCCAAAAAAGCACCATAAATACGATAAGCTAAAATAAGAACGCATGCAGAAATAATCACAAGTGTTAAGGCATTCAATGTTTTCACCTCTCCTCTCTATTATTACCGTTCTATCTGCCAAAGTCACCCAGCCATCTATCCCCCTTTGATTGATATATATTACAACAATTTAAGTATAATACACTGTGTGACAATTTTCTATCAGTTTAGCATGTAACATGTATTATTTGTCGTTAAATTACAAATCAACGTATTCACGTATTCATTGCCTATTAATCAGTTATTTGCTTATCTTGCTTCGGACAATTCTAGCATCGCCTGCATTATACGATCGGCGATCCATTCCCTACGGTTTTCTACCCCAACTGGTGCCTGCAACATTTGAGCAGTCATCGGCTTTCCTACCACGACCACTATGTTTCCCCATCCTTTTGTTAACAAGTGACGGGTCCCAAACATCTTGATGGGGACGACAGACGCTTTGCTCTTTTCCATTAAAAGAACCATTCCCGGTAGGCCTTTTTGGATTTCCCCGTTCTTGGACCTTGTCCCTTCAGGGAAAAGCCCTAATACACCCCCCTCTTTTAAAATTGTCAAAGACTGTCGGATGGCATTCATATCCCCCCGTCCCCGTTTAACCGGAAAGGCGCCGAGCTTAGAGAAAATCTTCCCTAAAACAGGTATCGAGAATAGTTCTTCTTTGGCCATAAAGGAAACCTTGCGTGGCAGACTAGAAGCAGCGACTAAGGGATCCCAAAGGCTAATATGGTTAATGGCTAAAATAACGGGTCCTTCATCCGGCATATTTTCCAGGCCTTGGATATCCCAACCCATCACTTTAAACTGGAAACGAAATATTCCTTTCGCAAATTGATATAACGTCATCTTCCATCCTCCTGCGTCAACGCTACAATTTTAGCTACCATTTCTTCCACACTCACACCCGTGGTATCAAGAATGACAGCATCTTGGGCTGGCTCTAGCGGTGAAACCTTTCGTTCAATATCCTGTCGATCACGTTTTTGCATATCTTGAGCGACCTCTTCGAAAAGCACATTTTTTCCCGCTTTAACAAGCTCCAGCCAACGGCGATTTGCCCGTTCCTGTAGAGTTGCTGTTAAGAAGATTTTGAGGGAGGCTTCTGGCAGGACATGTGTACCAATGTCACGCCCATCCATCACCACTCCTCCACGCTCAGCCTCCCTGCGCTGTAATTCAACCAAGCGGTCCCTGACTCCCACGTAAGCCGCAACCGTAGAAACAGCACGAGAAATTTCCGGACTTCTAATGGCGTGAGTGACATCCTCCCCATCACACCAAACGGTTCGCTCATCCGAATGATCCAGAACAACCTCCGTAGTTTTTGCAATTTGGCTTACATTTAGTTCGTCTTCTAATAGAATTTTGTTTTTAAGGGCTTTATAGGCGATTGCCCGATACATAGCCCCCGTATCCACATAGAATAGATTTAACTGCTTTGCTACGAGCTTAGCTATCGTACTTTTACCAGCCCCTGCAGGACCATCGATGGCAATTTGCAATGCCTGTTGTTGTGTTTGCTTCACACTAAAATGCTCCTTTTATTCAAATAGGTAAGCTTGCGGCGATCAATGTAGCAACTATGTTATTTAGCGCATGTAACGCAATAGCAGGGTAAAGCGATTTATACTTATCATAAAGGTAAACCAGGACCATTCCTAACATAAAACGCGGGAAAAATCCGTAGGCTTGGAAATGAAGAGCGGAAAAGATTATAGCGCTCAGCACAGCAGATGTCCATTTTCCAAAGTACGCTTGTAAGCTTCCAAAAATAACCCCACGAAATAAAGTTTCTTCCACCAAGGGTGCTAAGACTCCCGCTAAAACCAAATTCAGAATCAATGAATACCACGTGGCCTGTCCTAATAATTTGGTATAAACATCTGTGTTCGGAGGGGTTAAACCATGCTGGTAGAGAAAAATTGCATAACCAATATTTATGATCCAGGTTAAGGCATATAATCCCAAGATTTTTGGAAGTACATTTTTAAGTGGCACAGAATGCCAACCAAAATCCGCCCATTTCCAGTGCCGCATTCTCTTTAAAGTCCAAATCAAGAGTGCAAAGGATAACTGCGTCAGAAAAGCATTAAAATACATTAAAATACGTTCATGAGGCCAGCGCTCAATTAACCAGATCGTTCCGACTGCCAATATAATATAAATGCAAAAAATCCCACCCAAAACCATTGCCAGATCTACCCAACTCAAGTTACGTTTCAGAAGAGAACTCGATTGGTTTTCTTCGTTCATATTCGCACTCCTTCTTTCCTCGTTTCTGATACATATTTCTTTGAGTATTTTCTCAAACTAAACCTAGAAGGAGGAATTTACATGCGACCACCAGATACAACACTACAAATTTATCATCGTCAATTTAAAATTCCCTTAGAGACTTATTTCAATACGGTGACCGATTTTCTGGATCCCTGGGATGAGCGTGCATATCAGTATGTTGTCCATCGGCTCCTCGAGGAAACGAAAGATAGTGGTATCGTAGGAATGGTGCGGCAAGAAAAGGATGAGAATTATATTTATTTGGATGCTGCTGTCCGTTATCCACTGACCATGGATGGCGAGAAGGGGCCTTCCATTTCTTAACTGGAAAGTAATTCCCCTAAATCCGCGACACTCTGGACGATAAAATCTGGGGAAGCAACTCGTAATTCTTCGCTAGTCCCATACCCATATCCGACAGAAATAACATCAATATGATTTGCTCTAGCTCCATGGACATCATAACTGCGATCCCCAATCATCACCGTTCTTGATCGCGAACCAGCTGGTATAGTTTTCAGCACTTCAGCAATTAAACAATCCTTCTCCACAAATTGACCGTTCAACTCGCTTCCCATGATAACACTAAAGTAAGAATCCAGTAAGAAATGTTGAAGAGTTCTTTCTGCGAAGACCCTAGGTTTTGACGTCGCCAGCAAATGACTACAGCCCTTTTCTTTTAACTGATGTAGTAACTCGGGAATTCCCGGGTAAACGATATTTTCATAGAGGCCTACCTCTCGATAACGCTCCCGATATAACATGATGGCTCGGTTCAGCAGAACCTCATCCGTCGTTGAAAGGATTGTTTTAAAGCTTTCTTTTAAAGGCGGACCAATAATCCAATCTAGATCATCGGCCTCTTGAAAGGGATAATCTAGCCGTTCTAAGGCGTATTGTACAGATCGGGTAATCCCTTCCTTAGGATCAGTCAATGTCCCATCTAAATCCCAAAGTAATACATTGTAACGCATGACATACCTCCAAAAGAATTTCCATAAATTTCTCGGATTAATTTAACCTAAAAAAGCCATTCTAAAACAAAGGGAAGGAGGACTTAACTATGTTTTATCATCAAAAACGCCACTATCATGCTCATGGATTTCTCTTTATGCTTAGTTTATTGGCAGCTTTCTTTCTCGGACGAAAATCCGAACAGTATGGCTTAACCATTATATCACGAGGGTGTGAATGTAATTGTGATGACGACGATGAGATGGATATGATGAACGACCCAGACGTTTCCACATCGAGCAATCCTCGTTAACCTCAAATTGATTTATGTTCCTATTAATAACAATTATCTGCTATAATCGAAACTCCGAGATTTTCTCGGAGTTTCTTCTTTATATTATACCCGCAAACGTTGTTCAATTCACTTGAATTCTTTATTTTTCACTGCTTTTAAAGAACAAGTGTGGAATTTGCGATAAAAACTATTCCTAATAATATCCCTGAACCCTTTGCGGACTGGCTTTTCCCAAACATTAAACATTTTTCGAAGTCGCCTTATTTATTACGATTTCGACATGGTCTTTAAAGTATAATTAAAACAACCGGCAAGGCAATGGCTTAAAAGAAGAAACTGTGAACCGGAATAACTGTTAAGGCGGGATGTTGGCGAATGGGNNAATAAAAATTATTATCGCGGATGATAACCGTAATCTTTGTCAAATGTTACAGAATTATCTTCAAGGTCAAGAAGATCTGAACATAGTTGGCGTGGCTTATGACGGTTTAGAAGCTTGGGAGCTCATTCAAACTCAGGAACCAGATTTGATCATGATTGACTTAGTTATGCCAAATTTAGATGGTTTAGGGGTATTAGAACGAATCAATGCTCGGACAACAATGACACGCCCCAAAATTATCATGCTAACNNGCTTTTGGGCAGGAATCTTTGACGCATCAAGCGATGATGCTCGGTGTGGACTACTTTATTTTAAAACCATTCGATCTAGATATTCTCAACAAACGTATCCGCTCTTTAATGCAGGATATGCCGTCGTCCGTTCCAACTCAGTTTTCTTCAGCTTCTCCCATTGTAACGACAGTGGGAAGTGGGCTCAATCTATTTGGTGAAGTGACTACGATGATGCACCAAATCGGGATTCCTGCCCATGTTAAGGGTTACCAATATATTCGAGATGCAATTTTGATGGTGGTGGAGGATGTCTCTTTGTTAGGGGCGGTAACCAAGGAACTTTATCCTGACATTGCGAAAAAACATGATACTGCACCGAGTAGGGTAGAACGAGGAATTCGTCATGCGATAGAGCTTGCGTGGTCGCGTGGACATACAGATACGCTAAAACAGATTTTTGGATATTCTATGAATATTGAGCGCCAAAGACCCACGAATTCTGAATTCATTGCACTTCTTGCCGATAAATTAAGAGTAAGAATAATGAGTAAAGTAAGCTAATCTCTATTCGGTAGGTTGCCCAATCCTCGGAATCACGTCCATAATGCAAAAGTCAAAGCCCCGCAGGTGAGTCTGGTCCGACTCTACCCACGGGGCTTTGACTTTGGTCGTTAGAGAATCCCTGCACATTGCGTGACCTACAGAATTGTCTGCGGTTTTAGAATGACTCCATCTACCTGGTAGGAAAAAAGGAACCAGGAAAAAGAAGGGAATGTAAAATAGAGCTGCACCCTTCGAAAGGTACAGCCCTCATAATTTACCCTTGTTATTTATCCCAACAAGCCACTCCAAATTGGAACTCGGCAAATACGATTAAACAGCGCAATGCCAAACCTCCAATCATGACTGCTCCATCACAGAGACAAATCGCTCCGGGATTAATACCCCCATGAGTCGTGGTATGAATAGCAAAGGGTAATTTACCTGTTTCTTCCATGACGGAGGCGGCTGTAATCGCCACCTCAACCGAGCCGATTTGGGCTTGATGAACCCAGATTGCTCCGCGCATCTTGAGAAGATTGTAAATGAAGAGCACAAACGGTCCCACTAACCCAATGGGCACAAAAATTCCCCAGAATGCCCACGACAACGGGCCATAAAGAAGTTTGTGGGCTGAAGCGATTGCCTCGGGGCCCTTCATCCCAGACAAAACAACACCAAAGAGAATCACTAGAAGGATGATTTCCGTCCCGACCAAAAGCAAGTGACTTTGACAGGCTTTGCCCTCTTTCAACTCACCCTTTTCGAAGAAGTGAGCCAAAATGGAATTAATCGAAAGTCCCGTGGAAAGAGCACTCACGACGAAGATAACCGGCATTAAGAAAAAATTCCAAAAGGGTATGGCTTTCACAACGGCCAAAAGCATTCCCGTATAAGCACACGTGGAAAGAGCAAGTACGGCACCCGCCAGACCGCTATTGTAACCTGTAATTCATAACATGTGAAGAATTTACCAGAAATTTTGCGCCCCTTGAAATCCCTGTTTCTGTAATTTCTAGGTGGTTTCATCCGATCCCCTTCACAGTATCTGCATGGTAAAATAGAATGAAAAAAAAATCCCTTTGTAAGACATAAAGACAGATCACCTCTGCATCTTATGAGGAAAGAGCTGTTTTCAGAACTATTTTATGCTTTACCCTAAATAACCAATGTATGAGTTGTATAAATCAGACTATTTTATCCGACGGCTAACCGCCACTAACACTTCCACTTCTTAAGTGGAGATAAGTGGCGCTAAGCCCCTGAATAAGTTCAACTAAACTTCAGATGGAGTTAAACTTCACCTGAAGTAAGTTTCCTTTATAATAGTAATTTATCCAATCCCCAGAACACAGTCATCCCAAAGATAATTCCCAGAAAAAGATTTGGCACAAATCTTGAAAAAAGAAACGTTAAGAGCCCTGCCCATAAAAAGGGATTATGAATTATGACGATCGAACCCCTTGGCGTCACTAATTCCGGAATGACTAGCGCGGCCAATAAGGCAATGGGGACAAGTTCTATAAAATCGC
>PKWS01000359.1:8299-8871 GCA_003132105.1 Desulfosporosinus sp. | reverse complement strand
TTGGATTGACATGACTCTCCTCCCTTCTCTTTTTCTCAGTTAATGTTCCGTCCCTCGTTTCTGTTCAATCCGAAGTGGAAGTTTTCTCCCACGCCACCATGCCCCAATTCCAGCTGCAAGGGCCACACTCAAAATTAGATAGATTTTCCCAGGGATAAGCAGTTTGAAAACGATGGCAAGTATTGCTGCTAGGAGGTACGTTATGTAGTTTCTCTTAGACAAAGACGTCGTTGTCAAAATAATAAATAAAGCTAAAAGTGCGAATTGAAAGCCCGAGAACTGAAAAGGCAACCATTTACCAATTACAGCGCCAAGGATGGTAAAAGTGACCCACGAGGCAAAAGCGCCTAGATTAATCCCTAGCATGACCCAGCGGCGGTTTTCTTCTCCGATTACATCCTTCATAACCCTCGTATTGAGCACAAACGTTTCATCGGTGAGTCCTTGCGCTAACCCTAAAGACCAGGTAAGAGTTCTTTCTTCGAAATAGGGAAGAACCGACAAACTCATCAGCAAATGGCGAATATTAATGATCAGGGTGGTCAAGCCAATCATCCAAACAGAAGCCCCCT
>PKWS01000359.1:0-8281 GCA_003132105.1 Desulfosporosinus sp. | reverse complement strand
GTTACAGCTACTGGTGCATAACCAATCACAATCGTCAACGATTGACGTAACCCATAAGTAAAGCCCCTATTTACTTCTAGGGATGTTTGACCGCTCACCGAGCTACCTTCTTGATCACGGCCAAAAAGTCAGGATACGATACATCAGCTGCTGCCATGTCTTCCACGCTGACCCCTTCCTTAGATAGCATCCCGGCGATTGCCCACGCCATGGCCAACCGATGATCTCCAAGGCTATTAGCTTGCCCACCGCGCAAGGATTGTTGCCCTTGAATCCGCAACCCGTCGGGAAGTTCTTCAACCTTGGCCCCCAAAGCGTTAAGTCCCTCAGCCACCGTACGGATGCGGTCGGTTTCCTTGACCCTCAGTTCTCCGGCATCCCGAATGACAGTTTCCCCTTCAGCTAGGCTTGCGGCCACCGCCAGAATCGGGATTTCATCAATCAGTCGCGGAATCATGTCCCCTCCAATTTCAATGCCTTTAAGTTGTGCAGGGCGGACACAGAGCGTTGCCCTAGGCTCACCACAGATTTCCGAAACATCGATCAACTCTATATCCGCGCCCATTGCTCTAAGAACGTCCAATATCCCGGTACGAGTCGGGTTTACACCGACATTGGGCAGAATAATCTTTCCACGTCCAACCAAACTTCCTAAGACGAGGAAGAAAGCAGCCGACGAAATATCACCTGGTACAGAAACATCCTGACCCGTTAAGCGACCTCCCCCGTGCACTCTTACCACAGTCTTCTCGCTTAGTACCTCAACTCCGAACCCCCTGAGCATTCGTTCAGTATGATCCCTGGAAAGAGCCGGTTCTTCAACTCGCGTTTCTCCGCTTGCTCTCAATCCCGCCAAGATAATAGCTGATTTAACTTGAGCCGAAGCAACGGTTGTTTGAAAGGCTCGTCCTTGCAACTGACCACCCATCATCGTCAGAGGAGCTAAATTACCATTATTTCGTCCCACAATCTGGGCGCCCATCTGCTTGAGAGGATCGGTGACACGTCGCATGGGTCGAGACCTGAGAGACTCATCTCCGGTCAACGTGACGGCAAAAGGACTACCGGCCAACACTCCAAGCATTAGCCGCGAAGTCGTCCCCGAATTACCCGCATCCAGTACATCCGTCGGTTCAGTCCAAGCTTCCATCCCTTCGCCGCGAATCCAAACCTCCGTCCCCTGTCTCTCTGAAGAGACTCCCAGTTGTTTTAAACAACGAAGCGTACTTAAACAGTCCTGGCCTAATAGAAAATTCGAAACATGGGTTTCTCCATGAGCCATCCCGCCTAAGAGTGCTGCCCTATGTGAAATGGATTTATCGCCAGGAACTCGGATTTCTCCTTCCACGCCAGTGACTAGTTTTATAAATACGCCTCGCATAGGTATCCTCCCTTAGTCATCGATTCAACTCTAACTCTTAATAAGTGATTCCCGAACCACATGAGCCTTACGAAATGCTTCGGCAATGGCCTCCCCGTCGCCCTGCTGAAGGCACCCCCGTAATTCCTTGATTCTTTGTTCCCAAAGGGTAAGCCCACCGAGAATTGCCTCGGAATTCCTCACCATAATCTCTTTCCACATTTCGGGAGAACTATCTGCAATGCGCGTTAAGTCTCGAAAACTCCGTCCGGCTAACGCTAAGGCCGATCCCCCTCCTTGGAAAACATCCTGCGCAGCTAATGTTAAGGCTACCGCTAACAAATGGGGGATATGACTAACCATTGCCACTTCAACATCGTGATCCCTTGGCTCTCGAAACACGACGATTGCTCCAAACCCTTGAACAACTTCTACCAGCTTCTGAACCACGTGCCCGGGGCAATCAATCACAGGGGTTAAGACATAGGGATAACCACAAAAAAGGTTGGGATCTGATACTCCAAACCCGGACAGTTCCGAACCAGTCATTGGATGACCGCCCACAAAATAAAAGTCGACGGACCCCGTTTGAGCATTGACTCGCGATTTTTCACAAATTTCCGTCTTTAAGCTTCCTACATCGGTAACGATTGTCCCCTTAGAAATCCTGCCAACCAATTGATCATACCCCTCCGCCAACACCTGAAGGGGAAGAGCTAAAACAACTAAATCAACCTCCAGAAACTGTGGCATCTCTGTCCAACCTGCCTGCACCCAGCCTCTGGACATGGCTTCATCAATACTGGCCTTTTCCGGGTCAACCGCAAAAACCTCCCATCCAGAAAGGTGTAATGCTCCAGCCCAAGACCCGCCAATGAGTCCTAAACCTATGATGCAAGCCTTCGGAATACGACGACCTGACCATCCAGGTGTCAAACAATCTTCCGGGCCTTCTATCATGAACTCACTTCCCCCAATTGACGATCGAGTGCGAGGGTAAGCCTTGCCAAATCGGCCATCATTATTTGGAATTTTTCCGGTGTTAAGGACTGTTTTCCGTCTGAAAAGGCCTTTTCTGGATGAGGATGTACTTCAACAATCAAGCCATCCGCTCCAGCAGCTAGGGCCGCTTTTGCCATGGGATGAACTAATTGCCATTTCCCAGTTCCGTGGCTTGGGTCAACAATGACCGGTAGGTGGGAAAGGGCGTGAAGAGCAGGGACCATGCTTAGATCAAGAGTATTTCGTGTATAACTTTCAAAAGTACGTATGCCCCGCTCGCAGAACATCACCTGGTAGTTTCCTCCATCCATGATATACTCAGCTGCCATCATCCATTCTTCTAACGTTGCGGAGGGACCTCTTTTGAGCAGTACTGGTTTCCCACACTTGGCAACTTCTTTGAGGAGGACAAAGTTCTGCATGTTCCGGGCGCCGATTTGGAGAACATCCGCATAATTCGCTACCAAGGAAACATCTTGGGCATCAATAACTTCTGTGATCACTAGAAGCCCAGTTTCGTCACGCGCTTCTGCCAAATAACGTAATCCCTCTTCCTCTAATCCTTGGAAGGAATAGGGAGAGGTACGGGGTTTAAAGGCGCCCCCACGCAAAAAGGTCGCACCAGCCTCGCGCACAGCATGCGCAGTTTCCAAGATCTGCGCTCTACTTTCGACAGCACATGGACCCGCCATCACATGAATCTTGCTGCCTCCAATTTCGTGTCCTCCAACCTGAATAATGCTATCCGCAGCGTGAAACTCCCGGCTGACCAATTTATAGGGTGCCAGAATAGGCACGACTTTTTCTACCCAAGGCAATGCTTCTAAATCAAGGGCTTCCATTCGAGTGCGATCCCCAATAGCCCCCATTATTGTTTTCTCCACTCCTTGGGAAAGATGTATTTTGAAGCCCTCATCAGTTAACCGTATGGAAACCTCTTCAATCTGCTCTACCGTCGCACCCATTTTCATAACAATAATCATTATCTCCAGCCCCCTTCTACCATACTACATTATCAATATTCATACTTAGTTGCTCATACTATCCATTTCCATTATCTCTTCAAGCGCATGTATAAACTTCTCGTTTTCCTCATGAGTTCCAAAAGTAATACGCAACGCTGCAGGAAAGCCAAACACCGCTCCCGGTCGAACAATAATCCCACGTTCTAACAACTTTTGGCTTAATGAGATACTCGAGTTCTCAAAGAATGCAAAGATAAAATTCGTTTCCGTTGGGTAAATTCGAGCACCTAATTGCAGAAGACGTCCCGACATGTAGCGGCGTTCTTCAGCATTCTTTTGAATTGTTTCTTGAAGATAGTTCTTATCTTGCCAAGCGGCTAATGCCCCCGCAAGCGCGACAGCGTTCGAATTGAACGGTTCCCGTACCCGATTCATGGCATCCGTCAGCTCGGGACGGGCAATGGCATAACCCAACCGGATTCCCGCTAAACCAAATGCTTTGGAAAACGTTCTCAAAACGATGATTGGACGACGTTCTTCTAGAAAAGCCAAACCGGAAAAATTCAGTTCAGAGAATTCGATATAAGCTTCGTCAAAGATTAAGAGGATATGAGGAGGTACCTGCGCCACAAAAGCTCGTAGGTCTATTTCCGACAGGACAGTTCCTGTTGGGTTATTAGGATTACAGAGGAAAATTGCCCGTGTTTTCTCAGTGATTCTACTTAGTAATCCTTGCAAAGGATAATACCCTTCTTCAAGGGGGATCTCAATCGGAATTGCCCCCATTAGACGGGAAACAGTTTCATATCGTGGAAAACTTGGTTTACCCATTAGAATTTCTTCTTCTGGTCGGAAAAATGCTTTTGCAATCATTTGGACAATTTCTTCAGAACCATTCCCTAGTAACAGATGGTCACTGGAAAGCCCATATGATTCCCCCAAAGCGCTTTTTAACGTGAAAGCACCTGCATCAGGATATCTATGAATTTCGCCGACGGCATCCCTCATCGCAACAATTGCCTGGGGGGAAGGTCCCCAAGGATTTTCATTGGAAGCCAGTTTAATAATCTCTGACAATCCAAGTTCCCTTTTCACCTCATCAATCGGCTTTCCTGGTACATAGAGTGGAAGATTGCGGATTTCCTTCCTTGCTAACTCCCCAAATATAGACTGCATTGTCTCACTACCTCTCTAACATTCATTTAAACTTGGTAACTAAAAGGCACCCTGAATAGAGGGTGCCTTGACTCTTAATCGCCCCCATCCTACCATCCTACATATCTTAGACGAGTCCTTCGCGAAGCACCCACAGGAACCCCACGACCACCATCCTACATATAGCTTTGCCATACAAAGCTAGCTTTCTGCCACTAATACTGAACTAACATCCAATTAATACTGAAAAGTGAACTATAAATTTAAACTATTTTACCACAGAATGGTCTATCCTCACAACCCCTATAACATGCCAGTTATTTCTTAATTTCAAGCCTCACAAGATCCTTGCGTAATGCTATGGCATTGCGCAAAAAAACGTGCCTTATTTCCGTTTGAGAATGCGTAGTATTTACGTGTATCAACACACGAATGCAACGGGAGAGGCCACTGGGCACTGGGATTTCTGTCGCGCAAAGAAGCGGTACCAACTCCCAACCAAGCGCACGTGCACTGGACGCAGGAAAATCCGCATTCAAATCCTGCGTAACTGTAAATATGGCACTAACCAGGTCTTCTGTACAAAGCGCGTTCTCTGAAAGGATCATTTGTAAAAGTTCCTGGGTGGCTTCCCTTATCTCCGTGGCATCATTATGATCTACCGTTGTCGCACCCCTAATTCCTCGAACCATGTGCTAACCTCCTACTTCTTTGGGAGCGACGCGATGTCCTAGTCCCACTGCAACCTCATCCAAATGTAAGAGCCCGATTCCAAAGAAAATCGCAACACTTAGATGATCATCTTGACGTGCAATCCCAATCTTCCCACCAATATTCAAACCCATAGCTTTGTTCATAATTTGACTTAAGGCCTCGCGAGTCGCACCAGCCACTGCGCCTTCATCCCCATGTGTCTCTTGGATTGCCCCTTCGCGTTTGGCGGCTACTATAGCACGTTCTACAATCTTGCGGATCGANNGCCTCTTCTTCTCGGCTCTCTGTCATAGCCATTTTCAAGGCAGCGAGCGCAATTTTCTTGCTTTGTGCCATCACGCATTCTTCCTTCCCCCATATCATAACCCTCGAAAGTTATACTTTCAGACTAGTTAAAAAGACACCTTTCAGGTGCCCTTGTTTTTTTATAAACCCATTCCATCGTCTTATAGCATATACTTACTTCCGTACTACCGTACTACCCTCCTTATCAAATGACTTTGAACAACTATATATGACTGAATTATAGTACGCCAACGCATGATTTGCAACACTACGGTCTGACCGTCAGGTTCTGAACATTCCCCTTTATTACGACGATCTGATTCTTACGAGGTTCTACCAATTGGGCGTCTTTCTTTACAACTTGAAGCTGGATGATCTGAGGTAAACCTCTCCCGTCCAACTGAATTTGGCCGGACTCGACCGTAATTTGCTGTTCCCCATTTGCTAAAATGGCAATGACTTTACCATTTTGAAGCACGCGGATTGGAGCAACCGGTGTCGCTTTTAACGTCAACTGCCAAGTCTTATGTGATTGGGCAAGTGCAGGTAATTCCAAAGGAGGAGCTTCGACCTTTGATGTTACTGCCATATAAAATTCAAGCGGATCCCTTAGCACACTTAACTGCATTAATACAAGTATCACAGACGCCAAAACCATAACCCGAATAATCTTGCTTTCTCCCCGTTGAACTGAATTCCACATCCATTCTAATACGCTTTCTCTTCGACGCACGTACACCACCTCGAAAAGAGTTTATGCAGAAGGGGTATTAATCAGACCATCGAGCAAAGAATAGCTCGCAGAGTTGCCTGCTCTGTACCCCATTGAAAACGCAGCCTGAAGATTATACCCTCCCGTAATGCCATCGACATCCACAACCTCTCCTGCCCAATAAAGCCCTTCTATACGTTTTGAAGCCATTGTTTTTGGGTTGATCTCCTTAACATCAATTCCCCCGGCAGTTACAATCGCCGTCTCTAAAGAAAGGGTTTCAGTAATTGTAACGGTTAATCCCTGCAATAATCCAACTAAGCGTTTTCGTTCTTCACGGCTGATTTGATGCACTACCCCTTCCTTGTTTATCCCGCTCAAGCGGATCATGACGGGAATCAGACTTTGGGGTAAGAGGTCATCCAGAGCATTTTTGAACTGCTTATTGCTATACTTTTGAAAATCCCGTTGCACCCGCGCATCTAACTGTTCTAGCGAAAGCGCGGGCTTCAAATTAATTCGCAGCTCAACTTGTTTTCCTTCACGAAGCGCATCTCCAGCCTGACGGCTTAACGTTAAAATGATGGGACCGGATACCCCAAAATGCGTAAACAACATTTCCCCGAACTCTGTGATCTTCTTCTTTCCATCTATCCATAAAGAGGCTTCTACATTTCTAAGAGCAAGCCCCTGTAGCTCCTTCACCCACTCTTCAGCTGTTTTCATGGGAACAAGAGCCGGTCGAGGTGTGATAACACTGTGCCCCAGTTTCCGGGCGAATCTAAACCCATCCCCGTTTGAGCCAGTAGCTGGGTAAGAGGACCCTCCGGTACACACGATAACCGATGGTGCTAAATATCGTTTTTGGCCAGCCCCGAGTACCCCTTTGACCTGCCCATTTTCAACCAAAATTTCTTCCACGGCTGTTCCCGATCGTACCTCTACCCCTTTTTCTGCCAGAAAGCCCGTAAGGGCTTCAACAACCTTTTCTGCATCATCGGAGACAGGAAAAACGCGCCCTCCGCGTTCAACTTTCGTCTCTACCCCATATCGAGCAAAAAACTCCCGTAAAGCCACGTTATCAAACTCTCTCAATATTCCGTGTAAGAACCGACCATTTCCAGGGTAGTGGCTAATAAAATCTGAAACGTTTTCTTCGTTGGTTAAGTTACATCGTCCTTTTCCCGAAATCGCTATTTTTCGGCCCAAATGTTCCTTCTTTTCAAGCAAAAGAACCTTTGCACCGCCATTTGCTGCTTGTCCGGCGGCCATCATACCGGCTGCTCCACCGCCAACCACAATTACCTGATACTCGTTCATAGTTTTTTCCTTTCTTTCTAAAGACCCCTTCGGCCATCCTTGGCTCCGGTGACACTAGACCATCCATAGTCGTCGGATGTGTTCCTCCGGCCATGCGACACGATGTGGCTTTGGCCAGGAACCCTGCCCACTTGCATTAGGTTTTAAAGGCCTAGTTTAGCACGACGAACGCATGGCAGAGAACGTGTATCGCGACCCTCTTAATGGAACGTCTGCGAACGGGCTAACAAACTTTCTCCTTTTGCCCTTGGTACTTTAATGTGCTAAAATCGTTAAAAAGATATTAAACAGATTAAATATCTAAAAGTAATATCATATCATAAATTAAAATCAGGAGGCATTTTTATGAGTCTTGACCAACGCACGATCGTTGTGACGCAAATTTCTGCAGCTGTAGCTTGTAATGCCCTAGCCGCTCTCCGTCTAGCTGTCACTGAAGCCTTAACGTTGGGCTTAAGCCCAGAAGAAATTCAAGAAATTCTAACCTTGTCCAAAGAAATACAACAACAGCCCATTTCTCATGTGACTCATTTAGTTGATCAGCTCTTACGTGAACCTAAAAAACCGACGCACGAACACAGCGCAGACTGTGGTTGTGGTAACCACTAGTCTCTTCGCTAAGTTAAACTTCTTTCTGTGGGAAGGGTAGGAGACTGTCCAAGGATGGCCGAGTGTTCCCTGCAGCCAAGGATGGTGAGAAAGGACCATCGCCATTCTTGGCTAGATGCAGTGAAGGAAAGGAGCGACAAACTTGCGGAAAAGCCCAGA
>PKWS01000168.1:5933-6322 GCA_003132105.1 Desulfosporosinus sp. | reverse complement strand
ATTTTTAACATTATGAATCCAAGGTATATGTTTATCTCCAATACCTTCAATTCTATGGTCACCAAAACCATTATTAAGCAACGTTGGACATTGCAAGGCTTCGCCAACCGCAATTTTAGCATGGGGATATTGATCTTTTAAATAGTCTCCGCTTCCCAGTGTTCCCGCAGAACCTGAAGTTAAGCATACCCCTGCAAATTTTCCCTTAGAGCCGATTTCAGCTTTGATAATATCGTGCATGGCATTACCCGTGACTTCATAATGCCATAAATGATTGCCAAGTTCTCCGAACTGATTAAAGATCACAACATTATCTCGGGTTCTTTTGAGTTCCCATGTTTTATCATAAATTTCCTTGACGTTACTTTCACAACCAGGCGTGGCAATAA
>PKWS01000168.1:5593-5883 GCA_003132105.1 Desulfosporosinus sp. | reverse complement strand
GCTCCTGTTGGAAAATACTTTCCTGCCATAGCAATAATTCTTGCCTTAACACCTGAAATTTCAGAAGGAATTTCAACATAGTTTGGTAATGCATTGTATAATCCGCCTTCTTTTACAGGTTCGTTTTTCCAAGAAATTCTGAACAAGTTAATGGGGTCAACGTCCCATAAGCCAGTCTTCTTCAATTTCTCTTTTATTTTTGCAGGTATCTTGTCGGGATTCTTCATTTGAGCCATGGTTGGAATAACGATGTTTCTTTCTTTAACACTCTGCACAGTTTTTTTAAGCTG
>PKWS01000168.1:0-5579 GCA_003132105.1 Desulfosporosinus sp. | reverse complement strand
TCTTTCATCGAAGGCTCGACCTTGATGGGCTCTCCCACGGCCTTAATCGCATTCTGTACATCCTTTAAACCATTACCAGTGACAATAGAAACAACTTTTTCGTCGGCTCCAATAACCCCTTTTTCAACCAGAACCTTAAGCCCAGCCGTTCCTGTCACACCAGCTGGTTCGCCGAAAATACCGCTGGTCCTGCCCAGTTCACGCATCGCCTCCAAGATAGCTTCATCGGATACAGCAACCATCGTGCCACCCGATTCGCGAACGGCATTTAAAGCTTTATCTGGATTGCGTGGCACACCCACTGCAATACTATCGGCGATTGTGTTCTCTTCCTTTGGACGCCAAGGGCGATCTTCCAAGAAGGCATCGACAAGTGGGCAACATCCAGTTGACTGGACTCCTGCAATTTTAGGCAAACGATCGATCCACCCAGCTTGATAGAGATCCTTAAAGCCTTTCCAGACCCCCGCTATAGTGCAGCCATCCCCAACGGAAAGGACCACCCAGTCAGGCACTTCCCAGTTTAATTGCTCTGCAATCTCCAAAGCAACGGTCTTCTTTCCTTCGACAAGGTAAGGGTTAATGGCCGCATTTCGGTTGTACCAACCAAAGCGATCAATCGCCTCTGCCGATAGTCTAAAGGTGTCTTCATAAGACCCCTGAACGCTAATCACAGTTGCTCCAAAGATCAGCAATTGAGCGATCTTCCCTTGGGGCGCACGGCTCGGTACAAAGATAACGCTCTTTAATCCCATGGCAGCAGCGCTTCCTGCCAAGGATGAGGCCGCATTACCCGTTGAAGAACAGGCAACCGTAGGGGCCTTTTCCTCAACCGCTTTAATAACTGCAATAATCGAGGCCCGATCTTTCAAAGAAGCGGTTGGATTCTGTCCGTCATCTTTGATATACAGGTTACTCATCCCTAAACTTTTTCCCAGTCCCAGCGGTTTATAAAGTGGGCTCCAGCCCACTCTCAGATGAGGTCGGGCAGACTCTGGGCGAATTGGCAGAAAAGGAAGGTAGCGAAAAATCGAATTGTCTCTGGACTTAGTCACTTGCTCACGAGACGTCATCTTATTAATCACTTTGTAGTCATATACGACATCCATAATGCCGCCTTTTGAGCCACAAGACGGGCAAGTATACGTCCCTGCTTGAGCAGGAAGCTCCTTTTTACATTCAATACAGCGTAATCCCAACACATTCTTCAATTGAATCACCTCAAATTCTATTCCATACGCCCTCTGCTAATTCACGTGAACGTTCCCCTATGGCTACCTCATCGATGTGGATGAGTTTTCTGTCAAGCATGCGTACTCGCCCATTGATCACTGTCGTTTCAACAGACCGTCCAGAGACTCCAAAAAGAAGATGTCCTGTCCAATTGGTGGAATCCAGCGGAGTTGGTGGCACATAATCTACCACAATGACATCCGCCCAGGCTCCTTCGACTAATTCTCCGAACTTCCCACCAAAGAGTCCTGACGCAATTTCAGGGTTATTTCCATAAAGCATTTGTGGAATTTCGCCCCAGGCTACACTTGGGTCAGCGGAGGCATGTTTATGAAGAATATTAGCCACTTTACCACTCTCAAACATGTCACACGTATATCCATCGGTTCCGAGTCCCACCTTGACTCCAAGGCTTAGCATTTTAAGGACGGGTGTTACTCCGACAGCGTTCCCCATATTTGATTCCGGGTTATGCACGACTTGAGTTTGAGAGGCTTTGAGAAGGTCAATCTCGTGATCATTAATATGCACACAATGTACTGTAATGGTCTTCGGTCCCAAAATATCGAATTTCTCTAAACGTTCGACCACCCGCATTCCGTATTTGGCGAGACTATCTTCTAGATCTTCTATTCCTTCCGCAACATGAACGTGGAAACCAACGCCAAGACTCTTCGCTGCCTCACTACACGCAGCTAAGGTTTGATCTGATAAAGTTAACGAAGCGTGGAGCCCGAACATCCCCGCGACCATGGGGTCAGGGTTGGCCTGACATGTTGCGATAAAATCGACATTTTCTTGAATGCCCTCTTGGGCAATCTCATCGCCATCTCGATCTGAGACCTCGTAACAAAAAGCAGCGCGTACTCCGATTTCCTTGGCCGCCTTGGCGAGAGTAGATAGACTTCCGGTAATAGACATAGGACTGGCATGATGGTCAATAATCGTCGTGGTACCCGTTTTTATACACTCAATTAGTGGAGTCAATCCACTATAATAAACGTCTTCGAGGGACAATAATTTATCGAGCTTCCACCAAAGTCCTTCTAGNNTCTGGAAACCGAGTCTGCAAATCTTGCGTTAAACCGACTTCGAGTATCTTACTGTCTTGAATTAGAACGCCACCCTTTGGAATGATCTGATTACTTTTACCTAGGGTTAAAACAGTACCATTACCGATTAAAAGCATCTACCCTCACCCTTTCTGAATTAATCTTGGTTCATTCAGATGCGCATTCGCTTCCCCGGAAGGTCGGACTAAGTAAATAGCCTTTACGAAACACATCGCCCGGCAAATACCACATCCTATACACTTGTTCATTATAACCTGTGGAAGCCCTTCCCTCCAAACAATTGCATCGTTCCCGCCGGTCCGACAAGCCGTTAAGCAAATCCCGCAGCCATTACACTCTTCGGGACTGATTTGAAAAACAACTTGAATACCCCTTGGNNCCCAACCGGCGTCGAAAGCCTCTATCAAGAGATCGAGATGATCTGTGCTAGGAGAAGGGGCCAAGATGAAGGGGTTTTCCAGTTTAATTCCGCAAAAATCCACCGATAAATCGACTGACATTCCCAAAACCCCTTCTCGGTACCGGATTTTTTCCGTGAAAAAGGTGGGAAAGGATATCCTTTCCCACCCCATATCTTCTTAGGATATCATTCCATTTTCAGCATTATCTTTAAGATCATCTAAATCTCCTGCCCCTTTGCCTCCATTAAAGAAAGCATTGAGGAGAATAGCTGTGATTGAACCCAAGGTAATTCCACTGTGCATTATGGTCTGACTCCAATTAGGAAATAGTTTAAAGAAGTCTGGAGCTACCAAGGGAATCAAGCCAATCCCTATACTAATAGCAACAATGAAAATGTTGTTAGCGTTTTTCTCGAAATCAACTTTAGTGAGAGTCTTAATTCCACTCGCCGCCACGATTCCAAACATAGCAATCCCGGCACCGCCGAGTACTGCGTTAGGAAACGAGGCAATAATTGTGGCTAACTTAGGAATAAGGCCCATTACAACCAGGATCGCGCCGGACGTTGCGACGACGAAACGACTTTTAACACCCGTTAAGCCAACCAGACCAACGTTCTGGGCAAAGGCCGTGTAAGGGAAAGCATTAAAGATGCCACCGAGCGCCGTAGCCAATCCATCCGCCCGTAACCCTGCAGTGAGTTCTTTCTCACCGATCTTCTTTCCTACCATCTGACCGATGGCCAGGAAATCTCCGGTCGACTCAACCATAACCACCAACATAACCAGAATCATGGCGAGAATCGCGCCAAGATCAAACGTAGGCATACCGAAGGCAAATGGGGTATCAATCCCTATCCATGGAGCTGCAGATACTCCCGAAAAGTTCACAAGCCCTAATGGTATAGCTACTATTAGACCGACGACTAAACCGATCAAAACAGCGATGTGGGAGACGAAGCCTTTGAAAAATTTATTGATCAAGAGGATGGTTAACAACANNAATAGCGGCAACCGCAATAAACGTTAACGATCCATAATTTTTGTTCCCTACTCCTCCCGCAGCCCAGTTCACCCCAACTGGCAGAAGAGAAATACCAATGATTGTAATGATACTACCGGTAACAATAGGTGGGAAAAAGCGGATCAGCTTACTAAAGAACGGTGCCAGTAAAAACGTAAAAAGACCGGCTACAAACACGGATCCAAAGATTAGTGGCATACCACCAGTCTTGGCCATGATAATCATGGGTGTTACAGCAGCGAAGGTGACCCCTTGGATTACCGGAATTTTGATTCCGATTTTCCAGATCCCTAAGGTTTGAAGCAGGGTGGCAAGACCGCACGTAAATAAGTCAGCGTTAATCAAAAAAGCAGTATTTGATTTTGATAGACCAGCTGCAGCTGCGATAATTAAAGGAACTGCAACCGCTCCTGCATACATCGCCAGCACGTGTTGTAACCCAAATACGAAAAGTTTCCCGGCAGGCATCATCTCGTCAACTGGAGTGATTGTGTGTTTAGTCTTAGCCATTTTACTTTCCTCCTTTTTTTACTGTGGGTATGATCTAACGTTAGCTTTGTCACCTCCTGACATTAGAGTCCCTTGACCTCTCTATCTATGCGCATTATTTTAAATTTTATACAGATAACCATACTGTTTTAGGACTGTCCAAACAAAGGCCGCGATTGAGCCATCGATCGGCACATCCGCAATACCTAATTCATCAAACTTGACCTTAATTATTTCCCCTGCAAGACGAAGCATTACTTCCGCCTCCGCGCCATCCCCCACGATCAGGAAGCCTGAGTTGGTACTTTCCTTAAAGTCTTTTTCACTCCAGAATAACGTTAATTTAACCTTGTATGGCTCACTTGAATACGGGCAGAAGGTCGCGCAGTTTCCGCATTCATTACACATTCCGTCCACATGGAGGATCTGATTGAGATTAGTTAAACCTTGTCCCTTGACTGGAATCATTAGGTTGGCGCGGTTTGGACAAACCTCCGCACAGATATTACATACTTTGTTACACTCTAAACATCTGCCTGTTTCTTGTTCATGATCGGAGACTGGTTTCATGACTGCTTTCTTTTCAGCAATTTCTAACAACTGAATTTCATGATTAAAGGAGATCCGTGATGCAAACTCTTGTTTGAACTCAAACTGTTCTTTTTCTAGAATAGCTTTGGCCACTTTCGTACCATGTTGAATAGCTCCGACCACAGTCCAAGGTCCAACCAGCGCATCCCCACCTATATAGACATTGTTCACACTGGTTTCCAACGTTTCGTCATTAACCAGAATTTTACCTTTGTCCCCTAAATCGATTCCATTACTCTTCAACAGATCAACATCAATCAGTTCTCCAATCGCGGCCAAAACGGTATCGATCGGTAATTCTTCAAACACACCCGCTTTGGCCACAGGACTCCTTCGGCCAGAAGCATCGGGTTGACCCAACTCCATCTTCTGGCATTTCAACACGCCCTCAGTCAAAGAGACCGGAGCAAGAAGTTCTTTGAAGATAACTCCCTCTTCAACTGCATAGTGCAGTTCTTCTTTGTCTGCTGGCATGTAGTCTTTCGTTCGGCGATAGATGATATACACCTTCTCTAAGCCTTTCACCCTCAGAGCAGCTCGGGCTGCATCCATAGCGGAATTGCCGCCTCCGACCACAGCCACGTTCTTCCCAAGCTTCAAGGCATCTTTGTTCGCATTAAAGGCTTCTAAGAACGAAATTGCCCCCATAACCCGAGCTGTATCCCCTTTTAACTCGAGAGCATTTGTCTTACCTGCACCGATGGCTAGATAGACGTATTGAAACCCTCTTTCTTTATAATCCGCAACGGAAACGTTGGGATCAATCCC
>PKWS01000077.1 GCA_003132105.1 Desulfosporosinus sp. | reverse complement strand
TGATGTATAAGGCTTAGAAAGCTATGTCTATACTATTTCCCTTGATGTTTTATAGCGGCCTGAGCTGCCGCCAAACGCGCGATAGGTACGCGAAATGGGGAGCAGGAAACATAGTCCAGGCCAACGATGTGGCAGAATTCCACCGAGTTAGGTTCCCCGCCGTGCTCACCACAGATCCCTAAATCGAGGTCTGGATTGGTGCTCCGGCCAAGCTTCACAGCCATGTCGATGAGCTTGCCAACCCCTTCTCGATCGAGCACAACAAAGGGATCGGTCTTCATGAGCTTCTTTTCCAGATAGACGGGGAGGAACTTACCTTGGGCATCATCACGAGACAAACCCATCGCCATTTGGGTGAGATCATTCGTCCCGAAAGAGAAAAAGTCTGCTACTAAACCAATCTCATCCGCGAGGAGAGCTGCACGAGGTACCTCAATCATAGTCCCAACTTTATAGTGGATATGGACATCTTGTTCACGCATGACTAATTCCGCAGTGTCGTCCACAAGCTTACGCATCATCAGAAATTCTTCTTTCCCCATGATGAGTGGGATCATGACTTCCGGATGGATATCATACCCTTCTTTTATCAAGCGTGCACTAGCTTGAAAAATAGCCCGGGCTTGCATGACCGTAATTTCAGGAAAGGATACTCCCAGACGACAGCCACGGTGGCCGAGCATCGGATTAAGCTCAGATAATGCCCGCACTTTGCTTAGCAAAATCTCTTTCTGATTTAAGGAAGCAGGATCGTTTTTATTGATTCTAAGTTTCGTGATCTCCACAACCAGCTCTTCAGAATGCGGAAGGAACTCGTGAAGTGGAGGATCCAGTAGGCGAATGGTCACAGGAAGTCCTTGCATCGCCTTCAAAATACCATAGAAGTCTTCTTCCTGCATAGGTAAGAGCTTTGTCAAGGCGACTTCACGTTCTTCGAGTGTTTGCGCAAGGATCATATCTTGAACAATGGGAATCCGTTGAGGGTCCATAAACATATGCTCAGTCCGAGTCAACCCAATCCCGACCGCTCCGAAATCCCGGGCATTAGTCGCTTCTGTTGGGCTATCGGCATTAGCCATCACATGGAGTCGAGCAATTTCATCTGCCCAGCCCAAGAACTCTTTAAATCCTTCACTCAGTTCGGGATCTACCATAGAAACTTCTCCCTCGATAACACGCCCAGTTGATCCGTCGATGGAGATGATGGTTCCTTGGAGATACTCAATCCCTTCAATAGTAACTAAACCGTTAGAATAGTCGATCTTTAAGGCATCACACCCACAAACAGCCGGTTTGCCCATATGACGGGAGACGACAGCTGCATGACTAGTCATACCGCCTCGACTCGTTAAGATCCCCTGGGCTGCCAAAATACCGCGAATATCATCAGGTGTCGTTTCGGTACGAACCAGAATTATTTTCTCACCGGCATTCCCTAATCGTTCTGCTTCTTCCGCACTAAAGACAATTTTTCCGGATGCAGCGCCCGGTGACGCAGGAAGCCCTTTCGCCAGTACTTGGTGCACAGCATCCGTATCCATACGGCGATGTAATAAGTGTTCCAATTGATCCGGTTCGATCCTCATGACTGCTTCTTCCTTAGTAATTACTCCCTCATGGAAAAGCTCGACAGCCACACGGATTGAGGCAGAGGCAGTTCGTTTACCATTACGAGTTTGAAGAATATAAAGTTTTCCGCGCTCAATCGTAAATTCAATATCCTGCATATCACGATAATGAGCCTCTAATCGATTGGAAATATCCGCAAACTGATTGTAGATCTCCAAATTTTCCTTTGCCAAGGTGGCAATTGGATTTGGGGTTCGGATACCAGCTACCACGTCTTCCCCTTGAGCATTCATCAGATATTCGCCGTAGAGAGCACGTTCCCCTGTCGATGGATTACGGGTAAAGGCCACACCCGTTCCCGAGTCGGACCCCATATTTCCAAAGACCATGGACTGAATATTTACCGCCGTACCAATGTCATGGGGAATATTATTGATTTTACGATAAAAATTCGCACGATCATTGGTCCACGAACGGAATACAGCCTGGACAGCTAGCTCTAACTGGACTCTGGGATCCATAGGAAACGGTTTGCCAGTTTTACGTTCAATCTTTTTCTTATACTCACTGACCATCCATTTGAGGCTTTCTGGAGAGAGCTCGGAGTCATAGCTGGCCCCTTGTTTCTCTTTGGCGATTTCTAAAATATGTTCAAAGACGTAGTGTTCTACTTCTAGGACGACATCCCCGAACATTTGAATGAAGCGGCGATAACAGTCCCAGGCAAAACGCTCGTTTTGTGTGTTCGCAGCCAAGGCCTTCACGGTATCGTCATTTAATCCCAAGTTAAGAACAGTGTCCATCATGCCTGGCATGGAGAACTTAGCCCCAGACCGAACAGAAACGAGCAGTGGATTCAATTTATCTCCAAAGCGTTTACCCGTGGCTGCCTCAACTTCCGCTAAAGCCGGCCAGACTTCATCCCAAATCCCCTCTGGGAAATTTTCGCCGTTGCTGTAATACTCATTGCACGCTTCCGTGGTAATGGTAAATCCCGGGGGCACCGGCAAACCAATATTGGTCATTTCGCACAAATTGGCACCTTTTCCTCCCAACAAATCGCGCATGGAAGCCTTTCCTTCCCGGAATAAGTAAACATACTTCTTACTCATTTTCGTCCTCCTTAAACAATAATTCTAAGACTATGCTGGCGGTCTCTTCAACCGCTTTGCCAGTGGCGTCAATAATTGGGCAACCAATGCGTTTCATGACACTCCGCCCATACTCCAGCTCTTGCATAATGCGATCAAGGTTAGCATAATCCGACCCTGCGCCCAGCCCTAAGGTTTTTAAGCGCTCTGTCCTGATTGTATTGAGCAACTCAGGCCGTAAGGTTAACCCGATTACTTTCCTAGGAGAAATACTAAACAGTTCTTCCGGAGGATTGACTTCCGGAACCAGCGGAATATTGGCGGCTTTGAGTCCTTTATGGGCTAAATACATACTGAGTGGAGTTTTCGAGGTCCGTGAGACGCCAATGAGTACAACGTCGGCATGTAGAACCCCGCGAGAATCTTTGCCGTCGTCATATTTGACAGCAAACTCGATCGCCTCCACTTTACGGAAATACTGTTCATCCAGACGATGGATGATGTTTGGAATATGTGTGGGTTTCATGCCGGTTTGGCTGGTTAGGGCGCTAATCAAAGGACCTAATATATCGACAGTTCTAAGCCCTTTCTCGATCGCTTTTTTCTCCAAATAATCCCGTAGACCTTTAAGTACTAAAGTATAAACTAAGACAGCTTGTTCAGCCCTGGCTTCTTCCATAATATCTTCCAGATGCAATTCATCCCGTACGTAGGGAACCCGACGAATTCGGGTCTTTACGCCAAGAAATTGTGCCGCCGCCGCCCGGCTTACGAACTCAGCCGTCTCTCCAAGTGCATCTGAAATGACATAAATCACTGCATTTTGGGTCGTCACGCGTTCACACACCTCCCAATTTATTCGAAATCAAGCCTAACTCCGCTCTCCTACTCCCATTTTCTGCCCTAGGGACTCTGCTTCGGGCCTCTGGCTACCAGCTTCCAGATTCCACTCTCCAACTCTGATCTCGTGCATCGTGCATCGAATTACAGCCTGGCTTCCGCAATTTCCACAAAAAGCTTTGTGACATTCGTCTTAGTAAACCGACCCACGACCTCATAACATTCATACCCGTTCTCGTCCACATACCCTTCCACCACTGGTAAACTGTCAACCTGATGTTGTACAAGTTTTTTGGCCGCACTATAGACCGGCTCATCCGGTGTCGTCATATAAATGTTGGGCATGCGCGTCATAATAACACCGACTGGAACTTGTTGAAGGTCGCTTTTCCCTAAAGAGGCTTTCATAATATCTTTGCGTGAAATCATTCCTACAAGGAGGCGATCTGTCCCGACTACCGTCAAGCTTCCTACGTTTTGCGTGAACATCGCAACTGTCGCTTCATAAATACTCGCGCTTTCTAGTATGGTGACTGGCATCGACTTATACGAGCAAACTCGAAGCTGAAGCAAGCGTTCCATAATCGGGGAAGGTCTGGTTTTTTCTCGATAAGAATACCCGACGCGTGGCCTGGCCTCAAGGACCCCGAACATCGTCAGAAGCGTTAAATCCGGGCGGAGAGTGGCCCGCGTCAAATTCAGCTTTGCCGCAATCTTTTCACCAGTGATGGGACCTGAATCTTTCACGATCTCCACAATTCGCTGTTGACGATCCGTCCATTCCAACCCTTTTCACCTCTTAAAGTTTCTCTTCATCCCAATGTGACATACTAATGAGCTTTTACACGATGTATTATATCATAATATGTGTTTTATTTACTAGATAGTGAACATATTTTTTAAATCCCCCAGACATCCCAGCATTTCCACACATTGACTGAGTAAAGCCAGCCGGGCTGCTCTCAAATCTGCATCCTCCACCATAATCATAACCGCTTGGAAGAGTGCCTCAATTAGCGGGACAAGCTCTCCTGCTAACTTATACCCCTCCGCGAAATCGCCCAGTGATATCATTTGATCAAAACGCTCTCTGCGTAAGGATATCCCGTTGGCAAGGTCAATTTCTGTCGCATCCACCAACAAAGATGGATTCAAAGCTTGAGTCGGTTCTTTTTTAGTCAGATTAAAACAGCGAATATAAGCTTGGGCATAGAGAATAAAGGGCTCTTCTTCCCGTTTTTCGGAAAGTACCTGGGCTCTGCACATAGCGCGATTAAACCGGTCGCTTCCCTGAGCGAGTGCCGCTTCCACAGTATCATAGCGCAGTCCTTGTTCCTGAAGCACAAAACGCAGCCGTTGTTGAAAGAAATCCTGTAAAAGAGGCAATATGTCCTCGATCGGCAAAGGGGAAGTCCCCTGAACGTTAAGAGCTCGGTAGGATTCCTGCAAGAGTTCAGTTAAGGAAAGGTTCCATTTGGAGTCTAAAAGGATAGCGACGACCCCTTGTGCTTGGCGTCTTAGGGCATAAGGGTCCTGGGACCCCGTAGGCTGAATCCCAATGCTGAACGCCCCGACAATAGCATCTAGTTTATCCGCAAGGCTAACCACACGCCCTGGGTCAGACACCGGCAAGGCATCCCCTGCAAAGCGAGGTTGATAGTGTTCAAGTATCCCCTGACAGACTTCGGGTTTCTCTCCGCTGGCTCTAGCGTAGTCTGCCCCCATGATCCCTTGCAGTTCCGGGAAATCACTGACCATCAGAGTTACAAGATCCGCTTTTGCCAAGAAAGCGGTTCGATCAATCACTTCTTGTTGGGCTCCCCCGAATTTAAGCTTATCTGCCATGAACCGAGATAGTCCACGCAAACGCTCCACTCGTTGTTCTACCGTACCCAATTTTTCGTGATACACGATTTTCCCTAACTTGGAAACCAACTCCGCCAGGGGAACCTTTTGATCTTCCCTATAATAAAAGGCCGCGTCTTCCAAACGAGCTTTCAATACTTTTTCATTTCCGGCCTTCACTGTGTCTATCGCAAAAGAATCTCCGTTGCGCACCGTGATAAAATAGGGCAGAAGTTTTGCGTTTAAAGCTCGGACCGGGAAATACCGTTGATGCTCTCGCATCGGGGTTGTGATCACTGCCTCGGGCAAGTCCATATACTTAGGAGCCACTTCACCCAATAAAGCGGTCGGATATTCGACAAGGTGGATGACTTCGCTCAGAAGTTCATCATCTTCAGGCACTTCGCCGCCGACTCTTTCCGCAAGGATTTTGATTTGCGCTTGGATCTCAACCTTTCGTTCCTCAGGATCGACAACGACAAAGGCCTCACGTAAGGCTTCTCGATAATCGGACGGTTGCCCGAACAAAACGGCTTCTGTCGCAAGAGTACGGTGCCCGCGGGAGGCGCGTCCAGACTTCAGCCCGACGAACTCAAACGGCACCACCTCAGTTCCATAAAGGGCGACGATCCAGCGAATAGGTCGAGCGAAATGGAAATCGAGATCTCCCCAGCGCATAGGCTTGGGAAAATGCAGGGCATTAATCAGATCCCTTGCTAACTGAGGCAGGAGTGACCTCGTCTCAAGCCCAGTTTCTGATTTACGAGCAAACACATACGGTACTCCGTTAAGTTCTTGAACAAAAAGGTCTTCTACCGACACCCCCTGCCCTCTTGCGAAGCCCTGGGCTGCTTTCGTTGGGAGCCCAAAGGCATCATAGGCGGCTTTCACGGCAGGCCCCTTGACTTCCATCGATAAATCTTCTTGCTTTTCCACAAGACCCATGACAATAAGTGCGAGACGGCGAGGAGTCGCGTAGATCTTCAGTTCTGTAAAGGGTAAGCGCAGTTCACCAAATCGTTTGCGCGCTTGTTCCTCCAGTTGGGTCATTGCCCGTGGGGAGAATTTAGCTGGGATTTCTTCCGTTCCAATTTCAAGCAAAAAATCGTTCGCCATCTTACCCCACCTCTTTCACTGAATTAATCTTTAACAAGGGGAATCCCAGTCTCTCCCGCTGCTCCACATAAGCCTGCGCACACAGACGAGCCAGCACACGCACCCTGGCAATATAGCTTGTGCGTTCCGTGACACTGATTGCCCCGCGAGCATCAAGAAGGTTAAAGGTATGAGAGCACTTCAACACGTAGTCATAGGCCGGGAGCACCAATCCCTTTTCCACGACCCGCTTCGCCTCACGCTCATACATGTCGAACCAGATCTGCAACGCTTCAATATCCGCGACTTCAAAGTTGTAATGCGAGTAATCGATTTCATTTTGAAGATAAATATCGCCATACGTGATGTCTCCGACCCACTCAATATCATACACGCTGTCTTTATTTTGAATATACGTGGACAGTCGCTCCAGTCCATAGGTGATTTCAGCACAAACTGGTTTGCAGTCGATACCACCGCATTGTTGAAAATACGTAAACTGGGTCACTTCCATGCCATCTAGCCAGACCTCCCAGCCAAGCCCCCACGCCCCCATGGTCGGAGCCTCCCAGTTGTCTTCGACGAAACGGATATCATGCTCNNAAATAGTGCTGTAAGCGATTGGGGTTTTCCCCATACCGTCCATCAGTTGGCCGGCGAGACGGCTCAACATAAGCCACCTTCCACGGCTCCGGTCCAAGGGCGCGCAGAAATGTCGCAGGGTTCATCGTTCCGGCCCCTTTTTCCACGTCATAAGGTTGGGCAATAATACACCCTTGTTCTCCCCAAAACTGGTTGAGGGTAAGGATTATGTCTTGGAACTTCATTTCGTCAACCTCCTAAGTTTTACTTCACAAAAATCAGAATTCGCTGTCCATGACTCGAACAGGACGTTCGAGATTAAAGCGCTACCAAGGATAGCAAAGCGCCGTGATAGCGAGAAGTGACCTTCCCCAGCGAACATAAAAAAGCCCTCACCCCCGTAGCATTTAAGCTACAGGGACGAGAGCTTGTTCCCGCGGTTCCACCCTGTTTGACCCCTAAAGGTCCTCTTCATTACATATGCTCTGAGCTACCCCATCCGCTTCTCCCATTCGGCTCCCACCTACCCGAACTCGCTAAAAGAGAGGATTCACGGACTTCTTTCTCATCATTGCACATCATTATCTTTGCGCGCCGCACAAAGTAAGCTTCAATAGAATAAGCCAGAGGAAGTTTGTACACTGACTCCTGAACTAATTATATGCGGGGAAAGAAGGTGTGTCAAACGGTTGGCTCTATTATATTCTAGTATTCGAAAACTTCAACTGGAACATCAATTGCTGACGTATCACCATCAATTACTATCTCCGCAACAGCCCATACATTGGGAACTACATTGCGAACGTAGTACTTGGCCGTGGCTACTTTGCCAGTGTAGAACTTATAATCAAAGTGATTTGGTCCCACTTCTTTAGCTTTCTGATCAGCCAATACAGCCTGATCAAGAATCTGGCGGCCACAGAATAGCTGTGCAGTAGCAGTCAGAACACGGTGGGAATAGAGGGGAATCATGCTCACATTGGTCTTGGAATATCCAGCCAGGGCTTTAAGCATATCTTTGTATGCATTAAGAGCCTTGCCCAAGTTAGCAAATTCCTTGCTTAAGGCTTCATTGCCTTTATTAGCTTCATAGAAATCTACCATTTCCTGTACCCAAGCGCCAAATATAGAGCCGCCCTTCATATTCATTTTGCGACCAACCAGATCCATGGACTGGATAAAGTTGGTACCTTCCCAGATGGAGTAAATCTTCATGTCGGTTGCAATTTGAGCACAGGGATATTCTGAGCAATAACCATAACCGCCATAGGATTGAATAGCTTCGCCAATTAACCACCAGCCTTCATCAGAAGGATAAGCCTTGCAAAGCGGGGTGGTTATTTCAATCAGGTCGTTGGCCGCTTTTCTTACTGCCGGATCGGGATCGCGATGCCGCTGGTCAAAAGCCAGATACACCCTGTACATCATGGCACGGATGGCTTCAATATGAGCTTTGCCCATCATCAGAGTACGCTTCGTGTTTTCATGGTTAATAATGG
>PKWS01000202.1 GCA_003132105.1 Desulfosporosinus sp. | reverse complement strand
ACCTGTCCTCGCGTCGGGGTTTCATCACGGAAAAATAATTTAATCAGCGTCGATTTACCGGCTCCGCTGGGGCCGACCAAAAAAACAAAGTCCCCTTTGCCAATTTTTAGATTGACATCAACAAGAGCTCTGGCACCGTTCTGATAAATCTTGGACACATTTGTCAATTTTATCATACTGTCCTCCTTGATTTTCTCATGCCTCGCCCTTTTTCTCCATACTATGTTAAAACATTCGACACTCGTCGCGGATATCCTGTTGTTAGTAAAATTAAACATCTTAAAGACAAAGAAAGAACCAACACTTTAAACAGTGCTCGTCCTTTCTTAATCAGGTGGATCCTGCCACCCGTAACAAGTCGCAAATTATCCGATGGCTAAGCGCCTGGATAAGTTCAACTAAACTTCTAATAAAGTAGATTTACTTTATCATAATTTTTTAGCAAGGACCTCATGGACCGCTTTAACTAAGTGAACCTTGGTCAACCCATATTTCTCAAGAAGTTCCTCAGGACGCCCGGACTCGCCAAACGTGTCTTTAAGTCCTACTCGAACCATAGGAGTGGGCATTTGCTCTCCCAAAACCTCTGCAATCGCGCTTCCTAATCCGCCGATGATGTTGTGTTCTTCCGCTGTAACGACCGCTTTCGTTTGCTTGGAAACCCGCACAATAGTTTCTACATCCAGTGGTTTAACAGAAGCGACATTGATGACACTCACGCTAATCCCTTCGATTGCAAGCTCAGCTGCCGCTTCTAAGGCCATGGACACCATCACGCCATTAGCCATAATGGCAACGTCTGTCCCTTCTTTGAGAACGTTCGCCTTCCCGATCTCAAAGTTATAATCTTCTCCAAAAAGNNAGAGGAACAGCCAACCGCCCCATTCGAATATAAACCGGGCCGTTGTATTTGGCAGCAGCCAAAATCACCTGGCGGGTTTCTTCCCCATCGGCAGGGACTAAAACCACCATGTTTGGGACGGCACGCATAATAGCCACGTCTTCGATGGCCTGATGAGAGCCTCCGTCCTCTCCTACTGTAATTCCAGCATGGGTGGCTGCAATTTTAACATTTAACTTTGGATAGGCAATTGAATTGCGGATTTGCTCAAACGCCCGTCCTACTGCAAAAATCGCAAAAGTACTAGCAAAGGGAATCTTGCCTGCTGCGGCCAACCCCGCAGCGGTTCCTAAGAGGTTTGATTCGGCAATCCCCATGTTAAAGAAACGTTCGGGATACTTTTTGCCAAAGTCAGCAGTCTTGGTCGACTTCGATAGGTCTGCATCTAAGACAACAACATTGGGATTTTCAGCCCCTAAAACTAGGAGGGCTTTGCCATACGCATCACGTGTCGCTATTTTATCAGCCAAGGGTTAGCGCCTCCTCCCGTAATTCTTTCAGTGCCTGCTCGCCTTGTTCGGCACTAGGAGCATTGCCATGCCAGCCTGCAACGTTTTCCATAAAGGAAACCCCTTTGCCCTTTACCGTCTTTGCAATGATCATAGACGGTTTTCCTTTGACCTGCCTAGCCTCTGCAAACGCCTCAATTAAAGCATCCACATCATGCCCGTTAACTTCGATCACGTGCCAACAAAATGCCCGCCATTTTTCTGCCAGAGGAGAAGAGCACATGACACTATCCGTCGTTCCATCTATTTGTAAGCCATTAAAGTCCAAGACCGCTGTAACATTATCCAGTTTATAATGGGCAGACGCCATCGCTGCTTCCCAAACTTGTCCTTCAGCCATCTCACCGTCACCGAGCAAAACGAAAACTTGATAATCTTTGCCATCCAGCTTTCCGGCCAGAGCCATTCCATTGGCTGCAGAAAGACCTTGCCCTAAGGAACCCGTGGACATGTCTACGCCGGGGGTCTTCTTCATATCGGGATGTCCCTGGAGCATACGTCCAATTTGGCGAAGCCCTTGAAGCTCCTCCTTGGGGAAATATCCTTTCTCCGCGAGAGCCGCATAAAGTACAGGGGCCGCATGTCCCTTGGAAAGGACAAAGCGGTCTCGATCCGCCCAACGCGGGTCTTCCGGTTTTACACGCATTTCGCGAAAGAATAAGGCGGCTATGATTTCTGCAGCCGATAAACTTCCACCAGGGTGTCCTGATTTTGAAGTTACAAGCATGGAGATAATGTCTTGACGAAGAGTATTGGCTATTCGTTTCAGTGCAATGGTAGTCAACATATTCCCTCCAATTTTTCCATTTCCAAGACTCCCACTTCTATAAGTGGTCGCTTCCCGCCATCCATGGCTTCAGCGACACTAGGTCCTCCATGACCGTCGGGAGTTTTCTATGCTCTGCTTCGGTGGGGGTAGATTCCCCCACCGAAGTCTCGATGTTCAGCTTTAGCGTAAACGAGTTCACTGTATAATTTTGGTTTTCTGAAGATACGCCGCAATGAACGCATCAATTTCCCCATCCATTACTGCCGACACGTTCCCAGTTTCAACATTGGTACGGTGGTCTTTGACTAGGCTATAGGGGTGAAACACATAAGAACGGATCTGGCTTCCCCAAGCGATCTCTTGTTGCTCGCCACGTATTTCTGTAATCTCTGCTTCTTGTTCCTTGCGCTTGAGTTCCAGCAACTTCGCCTGCAAAACACGCATGGCAGCAGCTTTGTTTTGCGTTTGAGAGCGTTCATTTTGACACTGGACTACAATCCCGGATGGCAAGTGTGTAATTCGGATGGCCGAATCCGTCTTGTTGACGTGCTGACCTCCCGCCCCACCAGATCGGTAAGTATCCACCCTCAAATCTTCGGTATCAATCGTTATCTCGTTATCCTCTGTCACTTCCGGAATAACATCCACGGAGGCGAACGAGGTATGACGACGCCCTGACGCATCAAATGGAGAAATTCGCACTAACCGGTGCACGCCTTTTTCAGACTTTGCATACCCGTACGCATTTTCTCCACTTAAAGAAAGAGTTGCGCTTTTAATGCCCGCCTCATCCCCATTCAAGAAGTCCAAGGTCTCCACTTTATAGCCATGTCGCTCTCCCCACCGAATATATAGCCGATAAAGCATTTGCACCCAATCTTGGGCTTCCGTACCCCCGGCTCCCGCATGTAGGGTGACTATTGCATTGTTCCGATCATATGGCCCACTAAGCAGTATTTCCAATTCTAAAGCCTCAAAACGTTGCTGAAGCGCCTTTATCTCTCGCTCAATATCTGACTCAAGACTCACATCATCTTCCTCAGTCGCCAACTGCCAAAGGGTTGCCGTTTCTTCAAGCCCCCGCTCTAGCTCATCGTAGATCCTGACTTTACCCTGATGAAGGGCCAATTCTTGCATAATTTTTTGAGCCAAAGCGGGATTATCCCACAAATTAGGCCGTTGGAACTCCCTCTCCAGCGAGCTAATCTTTTCTATACGCTGAGCAACGTCAAAGGGAAACCCTCAAATCTGCCAAACACAATGTTAACGTTTCCAGTTCTTTTTTCCAATCAGAAAGCACTTATATTCACCCTTTCAAAAATAATTATAACTTTTTAGCCTATGATTCTCCAAAGAAGTCGTGAGAACACGTAGCGGGCCTTTACGTGATTAGTTAGCCAAACTTGGCTCAAGTGCGCTTTCATAGAAGGGCCAGGCACAAGGATGTGCCTGGCCGCCAACCGAGGCAAGGAGGCCGAGTATGGCGGGTACCCTGATCACATCATCACGCACTTGAGCCTTAGTTTGCTCTGAGAATGTAAGGTTTAGCGAGTGTTACCGCGACTTGTTTTCACCTGATCCACAACACTTCTTATATTTTTTCCCGCTTCCACAATTGCAAAGATCGTTGCGCCTAATCTGTTCTCCGGCGCGTACGGGTTCTTTGGGTTCCCCTTCATAGCGGTTCTCCGTCACGTTCCGAGGCTGTTCATCAACTTCTTCCCGTACTTGAGGCGCCACACGCATGACATAACGGATAATATCGTCTTGAATAGAGTCAATCATCACTTGAAACATTTCAAAGCCTTCTCGCCTGTATTCTACCAGCGGATCTTTCTGCCCATAGGCACGCAGGCCAATCCCTTCACGTAGCATATCCATGGCATCAAGATGATCCATCCATTTACTGTCCACAACCTGAAGCATCACCGCGCGCTCAATTTCCCTCATCAGCTCAATGCCAAGCTCCTCTTCACGGCTCTCGTAAAGAGCTGTGGCTTTTTCTAGCAGCATTTCCTCAATTTCCTCTACCGAGAGGCCTGAGAACTGTTCAGCTTTTAAATGGGTCCCCGGCAGATAGAAACTTTCAATATAATCTGCTAAACCAGATAGATCCCACTCTTCAGGAAACGAGCTTTCCCCACTAAACATACTGATACTGTCTTTGACCCCTTTTTCCAACATATCCATAATGTTGTCACGAAGGTTTTCTCCCATGAGCACAGAGCGTCGTTGGCCATAAATAACCTCCCGTTGTTGATTCATGACATCATCATAATCAAGAACGTGTTTACGGATGTCGAAGTTACGACTCTCTACACGCCGTTGGGCAGTTTCAATGGACTTGGAGACCATCCTAGACTCAATCGGCATGGTGTCATCCATTCCCAATTTGTCCATAACGCTCATGATGTTGGTACCGAACATGCGCATAAGATCATCTTCTATCGAAATAAAAAATTGGGTTGATCCGGTGTCACCTTGACGTGCAGCACGTCCGCGCAATTGGTTATCAATTCGCCGGGATTCGTGCCGTTCTGTCCCAATGATATGTAAACCCCCGAGTTCAGGCACGCCCTCACCTAAAATAATATCTGTTCCACGACCAGCCATGTTGGTAGCAATTGTAACCATACCGTGTTGACCGGCGTTGGCAATAATTTCCGCTTCTTTTTCATGGTATTTGGCATTGAGTACTTGGTGCGGAACACCGCGCCGCCCCAGCAGGTCACTCAAATGCTCGGATTTCTCAACCGAAACCGTTCCAACAAGAAGCGGTTGCCCTTTGGCATGGCGTTCAATCACGCTTTCTACAGCCGCCAAGAACTTGCCTTCTTCAGTACGGTAAATCACATCCGGGCTATCGTAGCGAATCATTGGCTTATTTGTAGGGATTTCTACAACATCAAGTTTATAGATCTTCCGAAATTCTGGTTCTTCCGTCATGGCCGTTCCGGTCATCCCAGAAAGTTTTTTGTACATTCGGAAATAATTCTGGAAGGTGATGGTAGCTAAGGTCTGTGATTCCTTTTCGATCTTCACACCCTCTTTAGCTTCGATGGCTTGGTGCAACCCTTCACTATAACGGCGGCCAAACATCAGCCGTCCAGTAAATTCATCGACAATTATAACTTCTCCGTCTTTAACTACGTAATCGCGGTCCCGCCTGAAGAGGGATTGAGCTTTTAACGCCTGATTGATATGATGGGCTAACTCAGTATGAATATCCTCATAAAGATTATCCACACCCAGCATACTCTCCACCCGACTTACACCTTGTTCCGTAAGTGTGACAACTCGCTCTTTTTCAATGACTTTATAATCATCCTCCGGTTTCAGCCGGGGAATAATCATAGCTACTCGAAAATATAATTCCGTTGGCTTGTCCGCCTCACCGGAAATAATAAGTGGCGTCCTGGCCTCGTCAATAAGAATAGAGTCCACTTCGTCCACTATAGCATAATGCAGTTCACGCTGAACCGAGGCTTCTGGGCGAGTGACCATGTTATCCCGGAGATAGTCAAAACCAAATTCGTTATTTGTGCCATACGTAATATCTTCGGCATAGCTGTTCTTACGTTCCTCATAGTTCAAGCCATGCACAACTAAACCAATGGAAAGACCAAGAAACTGGTGAATCTTCCCCATCCATTCGCTGTCGCGGTGAGCCAAGTAATCGTTGACTGTCACGATATGAACACCTTTACCCGTTAAAGCATTCAAATATGCCGGCAAAGTGGACACAAGGGTTTTGCCTTCCCCAGTGCGCATCTCAGCAATCCGGCCATCATGTAGCACCATACCCCCTATCAACTGCACATCATAGTGTCGCTGATTAATTACCCTTCTGCTGGCCTCTCGAACGACAGCAAATGCCTCAGGCAACAGACTATCTAGACTTTCTCCCTGTTCCAAACGTCCACGGAATTCAGCGGTCTTACCACGCAATTCGTCATCGCCCAGTGCTTGTATCGTCGGTTCAAAGCTATTAATCACTACAACGCGCTTTTGATATTTTCTTATTTCTCGCGCATTATCATCGAACAAATTTAAAAACCCCATTATATCCACCTTTCTCAATCCGTAAATATGTCTAATTCTAACATCCTTGAGAACCGACTGCAACCGTACCGGGCGATTGGAGGAAATTTAGCTATATATGAAATGTCTACTTTTCTGCCTAGTAGTACGCCGAAAGGCCCGCAAATGCGGGCCTTTCCTTTCGCTTGTTTTAAGTTTGGGGTTGGAGCAAACCATAGTCTCCATTTTTACGAAGGTAAACCACATTCATTTCTTGGCTATCTGCATTTGTAAACACGAAGAAATTATGGCCAACCAGATTCATCTGCATAATCGCTTCTTCAACAGACATGGGCTTCGCAGGGAACTTCTTATTTCGAACAACTTCCTCACGCGGTTCCTCGTTCACTCCGGCAGGTTGCTTTGGTTCATGATCCTTTAAGATCTTAGNNTATTAATTCGTGTTCGATATTTATCGATTTGGCGTTCCAATTTTTCAACTACCATATCGATCGAGGAATACATATCTTCGGTTTCTTCTTCCCCACGTAAAATCATACCATGAAGTGGGGCAGTAACCTCGACCCGATGCCGATCTCGCTCGACCAATAATGTGACTTGAATGTCCATAAACTCATCTGAGTATTTAGCTAACTTTCCCACCCGTTTCATAACATACTCTTTAAGTGCATCCGTTAGTTCAATATGTTTACCACGAATAACAATATTCATCAATTCAGCCCCCTTCTAAGATGGTATATAAGTAATATTCCCGATTTAGACAAAAAATCCTGCTTCTACAAAAGTTTTAATGTTTTTTGTTAAAACCCCAAGAGGGAATCGTCGTCTAATTTTAACGATTCTCTCTTGGGGTTTTAGTGAATCCCTTGCGTTAACGGACCATTACGTTAGAAGCTTGTTCACCACGTGGACCTTGAATGACATCGAATTCCACATTCTGTCCTTCTTCAAGAGTACGCAATCCCTCTCCGACCACAGATTGAAAATGCACAAATACATCTTCTCCATTTTCCTGCTCGATGGAATCCGTATCCTTTCTGTTTACTGAACCATTTGACTTTACCTAGCACCTAGATGCATCCTCCTTGAATTGCCAAAGTTTTGAAGTTCAACCCCAGACTTGACTTAATCCTTTAGAAAAGGATGCCCAACATTGAGGGACTATAAACCTTTTCGATGCACGATGCTTTATTTCTTCAAGCGCAGGTCAAAATATCCCGTAATACATCTACAAAAAGATTTAATCCTAGAAAATTCAAATCGCACTTTAAATCATTTAAATAAATGACAGGCAACAAAGTGGTTGGGAGAAACCTCTTTTAATACCGGCTCATTGAGTTTGCAGTGATCCATCTTCTTAAAGCAACGGGAATAAAAATGGCAGCCTGCGGGCGGGTTAATTGGACTGGGTACGTCACCCTGCAAAATAATGCGTTCCTTCTTCTTTTCAGGATTAATCACCGGAATAGCGGAAAGCAAAGCTTGGGTATAAGGGTGCAGGGGATTGGCATAAAGCTCTCTTTTCTGTGCGATCTCCACCAGCTTGCCTAGATACATCACCCCCACGCGGTCGCTGATGTGTTTAACCACGTTCATGCCATGGGCAATAAAGAGATACGTCAACCCAAACTCTGCCTTCAGGTCACTCAGAAGATTCAACACCTGAGCCTGAATGGATACATCTAGAGCGGAAACCGGTTCGTCACAAACAATCAGCTTGGGCTCCACCGCCAGCGCGCGGGCAATACCAACACGCTGGCGCTGGCCGCCAGAGAATTCGTGCGGATAGCGATTACGCTGGTGGCGAGCCAACCCCACACAGTTTAAAAGATAGATAACACGTTCTTCCACTTGACTCTTGGGTAACAAGCGATTGATGATAATCGGTTCAGCAATGATGTCGCCAACTGACATTTTGGGGTTTAATGAGGCGTAAGGATCCTGAAAGATCATTTGAATATCCTTACAATAGGAACGGCGCTGCTCTTCATTGAGGTTAGTCAGATCCTTTCCCTCAAAAAATAGTTTGCCGTTGGTTGGTCTGTAAAGATTTACAAGGACTTTACCGAGAGTTGTTTTACCGCAGCCTGATTCGCCGACCAGCCCAAAAGCCTCCCCTTTGTCAATGGTAAAAGACACACCGTCAACAGCTTTTAAAACAGCAACAGGCTTGCCAAAGAAATTTGTACCGGTAATAAAATGTTTAGCTAAGTTTTGAATATCCATCAATACTTCGCTCATTTAATACTCAATCCCCCTTCCCTTGCTTCTTCATACAAAAAACAACGAACCTTATGTCCATCAAGCTCTTGCAGTTCTGGCATTTCTCTCGTACATCGTTCCATACGGTGATCACAGCGGTCAGAAAAGGAACAACCCGGTGGCATATTGAGGGGGTTGGGAACCATGCCCTTGATCGTATTTAAGCGCATATCACTGTCATCATCGATTTGCGGAATGGACTGCAACAAACCCACAGTATAAGGGTGAAGGGGATGGGTAAATAGGCTCCTGACATCAGCTTCTTCCATAATTTTGCCGCAGTACATGACAATGACACGGTCGGCCGCTTCGAAAACCACACCCAAATCATGGGTTATGAGCAAAACTGCCATATGAAACTTTTCTCGCATACGATAGAGCAGTTCGAGAATCTGGGCTTGAATCGTAACATCTAGCGCCGTAGTGGGTTCGTCGGCTATCAGTAGTTCGGGATCGCAGGCAAGAGCCATGGCCGTCATCACCCTCTGACGCATGCCGCCGCTCATCTGGTGGGGATAATCGTTGGCGCGCTCCGCCGCAGAAGGTATGCCTACCGTATCTAGCATTTCAATAGTACGCGCCAGAGCCTCCTTTTTGGAAACCTGCATATGCGTCATAATGCTTTCCATGATCTGATCCTTGATGCGCCAGACCGGATTGAGAGAAGTCATCGGCTCCTGAAATATCATGGAAATACGATTGCCCCGAAGTTTTTGCAGTTCTTTCAGGCTCAACTTATTTAAATCCTGGGATTTATACAAAATTTCCCCGCTTGCAATCCTGCCGGGTTTTTGCAAAAGCCCCATAATGGAAAGGGCAGTTACGCTTTTTCCAGAGCCGGACTCACCGACAATGGCCAGAATTTCGCCCTTATCTATCGTAAAGCTGATATCATCGACTGCCTTGACAATGCCGCGTTTCAGCTTAAATTCCGTACTCAAATTTTTTACTTCTAGCAACATTCTGTTCACCCACCCTTATTTTATTCTGGATTTGGGATCAAGCGCATCCCGAAGGCCGTCGCCAAGCAGGTTAAAGGCCAGCACAGTAATAGTGATGGCAATACCGGGAAAGATCAGCGTATAAGGAGCGGAGAAAATAAAGCCCCTTGCTCGGCCAAGCATATCGCCCCACTCAGCAAACGGCGGCTGTACACCCAGACCCAAAAAACCTAGTGCAGCCGTATCCAGCACTGCGGAAGAAATACCCAAGGTAGCCCTGACGACGATCACGGAAATAACATTGGGCAAAATATGCTTATAGATAATGCCGCTAGTTCTGTTGCCGATGATTTTGGCCGCATGAACGTAGTCATTTTCTTTAACGGAGAGAACACTGCCACGCACAATGCGGGCATACTCTGGAATGGACACTAGTCCGATGGCAATAATCGCTTTGTCCAACCCTTTACCCAAAGCTGCCATAAAAGCGATGGCCAGCAAAATTGACGGAATAGCCAGCATCATATCCATAAGCCTCATAATAGCTGTATCCGTCTTGCCACCGCGATAACCAGCAGTAGCACCTAAGATAACACCAACGGAAAGCGAAATGGCAACGGCTGCAACGCCCACAGACAGCGAAATTTTCGCCCCGTCCAGTATTCTGCTAAACAAGTCCCGGCCCAATTGATCCGTACCGAACCAGTGCTCAGCATTGGGCCAGATAAAACTTTTGCTCATATCGGAATAATTGGGATCATAAGGCAAAATTTGTTTGCCCATTAGCTGACTCAGCCATACTGTCAGGGCAATAAGCGCCAGTAGCCCGATAATAAACAGGCCGACGACAGCTGCTTTGTTCTCTCTGAGTGTTTCCCACATTAGTTTTAGCTGCGATTCTGGTTTTTCAACGTATTCTGCAGCCTGTAGCAGATTTTCATCTGAATTTGAACTATGCTTTGTTTCCATACAAGCTACACCTCTTTTGTAGAATATTTAATACGTGGATCAAGGAAGGCATAAATCACATCGACTATTAAATTCATCAATACGAAAATAGCAGCTACGAGCAAAACCACACCCTGAACCACAGGAAAATCGGAGTTCAGGATACAGGTCACTGTATAGGCGCCGATCCCCGGCC
>PKWS01000127.1 GCA_003132105.1 Desulfosporosinus sp. | reverse complement strand
CTTGGGGCTATTGGAGTTTTAGTTGCTAACGCTGCGAATAAACTAGAGATGGAAGTCTACGGATATGATCCCTTTATTTCCGTTGATACTGCCTGGAAGCTTTCAAAATATATTAAGCATAGCAAGTCTTTAGATGAGATTTTTAGAGAATGTAATTTTATTACAGTTCATGTGCCTTCAACCGATCAAACAAAAGGAATGTTCAATAATGAAGCCTTTGCTATCATGAAGGATGGCGTTAATATCTTAAACTTTTCAAGAGATACTCTAGTGAATGATGATGATATGATTGAAGCCTTGAAATCGGGCAAAGTCGGTAGATATGTCACGGATTTCCCCAATCCCAAGGTAGCAGCTATGGATGGAGTCGTTGCAATTCCGCACTTAGGAGCGTCTACGAATGAATCAGAAGATAACTGTGCAGTTATGGCTGTTAAGCAATTGATAGAATTCCTCGAAAATGGGAATATCAAACACTCAGTAAACTATCCGGACTGTGAGATGGGTGTATGTACTCATGATGGCCGTATCGCAATTTGTCATAGAAATATTCCAAATATGCTAAGCCAATTCACCTCAACTTTTGCTATGGAAAACATTAATATTCCCGACATGATTAATAAAAGTAAAGGACAGTATTCCTATACTATACTCGATATCGACTCCCCTTCTACCCCTGAAATAGCAAATAAAATCAGAGAAATTAACGGAGTTTTAAAAGTTAGAATTATTAAATAAGTGGGAGGAAGGTATTTTGGCTACTATAAAACCTTTTAAATCAGTGAGACCTAGGGAAGATGTTGCAAGTCGAGTGGCAGCACTCCCCTATGATGTTTATAATCGTGAAGAAGCTTTAGAAGAAGTATTAAAGGAACCTCTCTCGTTTTTAAAAGTTGATAGAGCGGAGACACAATTTGCTAAGGACTTCAACCCTTATGATGCTAAGGTCTATGAGAAGGCAAGAGATATCCTCCAGGACATGATGAAGGAAGGTCTCTTGATTAAGGAAGGTAACCTCTGTTACTACGTCTATGAACTGACTATGGATGGCCGTTCACAGACTGGTTTAGTTGGATGTGCAGCAATTGAAGACTACCAAAATAATGTCATAAAAAAACATGAGAAAACTAGAGCGGACAAAGAAATCGATCGAACAACTCATGTCGATGTTTGTAATGCTCAAACTGGACCTATTTTTTTAGCGTATCGATCTCAAGAAAACATCAATGGAGTTGTAGCTGTGATCAAGAAGACAGCTCCTCTATACGATTTTGTAGCTCCGGATGGAGTGAGACATACGATGTGGAAAATAGATAATGGAAGTGACGTAGAAACGATATTTACAGGATTTAAAAATGTAGAAAGTATCTACATCGCAGATGGTCATCATAGAGCAGCTTCAGCAGTAAAGGTTGGATTAAAAAGAAGAGAAGAAAATCCAGGGTACACTGGAGAAGAGGAATTCAACTTTTTCCTTTCTGTACTTTTTCCACATGACCAATTGATGATTTTAGACTACAACCGTGTGGTAAAAGATTTAAATGGCTTAACTAAAGAAGAATTTTTGCGTGAAGTAGCTAAAGCATTTTTAGTTGAAGAAATGGGGTCGGAACCCTATAAACCTTCAGAAAAGGCTACATTTGGGATGTACTTAGAAGGAGTATGGTATAAGTTAACGGCAAAGCCTGAAATACGTTCCGAGGATCCTGTTGATGGTCTTGATGTTTCATTACTTCAACATCATTTATTAACTTCCGTTCTAGATATCAGAGATATAAGAACGGATAAAAGAATAGACTTTGTCGGTGGTATCAGAGGGCTTAAAGAACTTGAAAAAAGAGCCAATGGCGATATGAAGGTTGCTTTTTCAATGTTTCCAACTTCAATAAATGAGTTGTTTGATGTATCCGATGCCGATAAATTGATGCCACCAAAGTCTACTTGGTTTGAACCCAAGCTTAGAAGTGGATTGTTCATTCATGAGTTAAAGTAAACTCTGCACATTTTCCCTTTGTTGNNTTCAGTCTCAACCTAACCTTGTAATATCTAATTCCACAAACAATGGCGACCAATATTCCTGACACCGGGTTCGTTCCAGCCATTATCAATCCAATGATAGTGCCTACTAGCCAGCGAGTACCCTTATATGGCCTTGGTATTGTAGTATGAATTTCGTTCGGTTGCGCTGGTTGTTTCACAGGACTTCCTTTTAGTCGCCTTTCCGACACATAAGACATACCAGTACCGGGGACGGATAGGCTGGTTCTGACTCCACGCGGACCAATGCCAACACGAGCACCTTTGACCCCACCACTAATGCCAACACCACTTTTACTAAAGTTAAGCTTAAAACCGCCGCCTAGTTTTATGCTTTTACGAAGTCTAAATCCCATGATATACACCTCCCCCAAATATTAATTATAACTCAAGCCCCTTCGGCAGATCACTTAACTTTTCGTAGCGTCAAACCAACAAAGGTGTTCACCTTAAACTATGACTGAACCTAGTTAAACAGGCATAATGTCTGATTCGTATTTTAATGACTTTAATATTTTATAGATGAATCAGTTTCATATTTATTTGTTTATTTGTTTATTTGTCTTTTCTGGCAAATGCTTAGCATCGCTCCAATTGGCCATCAGTTACGTTTTTCCCACATCACAGGGGATACACATCTCTCTACGTCGATATGGTTTTCGAAGCCCCCAGATAATTCTCATTCATACCTTTCCACATTTTTCCTCTATTTCCTGCTAGGATCGTGGAAATAATCCAAGAAAACCAAAAAGTCAGACCGTTTCAAAACGATCTGACTTTGCAAGTTCGTATGGTAGTTCAGTGGCTCCCTTTTGGCCTAGCAAATATTAATTTGAAAGGCTAGTTATTGGCGCAGGAATACGGCCTCCACGCTTCACAAACATGCTTGACGAGAAGGGATGTATCTCCATCACGGGTGCTCCGCCTAACAATCCTCCGAATTCCACTCGATCGCCCGCTTTTTTTCCAATTGCTGGGATAACTCGAACTGCTGTTGTTTTTTTATTGATCATTCCAATTGCTGCTTCATCAGCGATAATGGCCGAAATCGTTTCAGCACTTACATTCCCAGGTAGCGCAATCATATCCAACCCAACAGAACAGACACAGGTCATAGCCTCTAATTTATCAAGGGTCAAGGCCCCTAATTCTACAGCTCTTACCATCCCCGCATCTTCTGAGACAGGTATAAATGCTCCGCTTAAACCCCCAACGTGAGAAGAAGCCATTGCGCCTCCTTTTTTCACAGCATCATTAAGCAATGCTAAGGCGGCGGTTGTTCCATGCGTCCCACAGCGCTCAAGACCCATATTTTCAAGTATCTCTGCAACACTATCTCCTATTGCAGGAGTCGGTGCCAGCGAAAGATCGACAATTCCGAAAGGAATATTTAAGTCCTTGGATGCTGCTCGCCCAATTAGCTCTCCCATCCGGGTGATTTTAAAGGCTGTTTGCTTTATAAGATTGGAAAGCTCACTAAAATCGGCTTCAGGGTATTTTTTCACAACCTTTGCCACAACCCCAGGGCCACTGACGCCCACATTGATAACACACTCTGGTTCCCCAACACCATGAAAGGACCCGGCCATAAACGGATTATCCTCTGGAGCATTACAGAATACTACTAATTTCGCCGCTGCAATACCATCTTGGTCTGCGGTCAGTTGAGCGCAC
>PKWS01000193.1 GCA_003132105.1 Desulfosporosinus sp. | reverse complement strand
GGCGGATTATGTGCGTAACCCTGCTTTTGGTCCAGCTACAGGAGCCGTCAATGCCTATACGTTTAGCGCAATGGTAGCAACAGCTTTGGTAGATGGCATGTCAGTATATTTGGATAATGTCATAGCTGCCAATACAGGAGCTAGTACATTTAATTGGAGTGGTCTAGGCGCCAAGGCTATCGTGGATAGCAAGGGTAATGCTCTTATAGCAGGAAAAATGCCCTTAAACTGTCTAGTAGGACTAAGATTCAATGCTTCGGCTGCTGCTGGTGTCGGAAATTTTCAATTACTGGGTGAAGGAGGTGATTACGGTACAGCAGGACAACCCCAAGTCCTGACAGGGTACACGGTAGGAACACCTAGTGGAGTTGTTGGTGGATCAATGCCCACTAAAGTAGGCAGTGCAACAGTATTGAACCCAAGTGGAGTAGACCAAGCAATCCCACAGGGGTATTATGACGGATTGACTTCCTCGGGTAAAGTTGCGGCAGTTAACCCGTCAGCAGGTAACACTTCGTGGACAACTCCGGGGACATATTCATGGACAGTTCCAATAGGAGTAACGCGGGTTTTAGCAACCATGATTGGCGCGGGTGCTGGAGGCTCTGGAGGTTCAGGCGCATCTGCCGGTACAGGTGGCGGTGGTGCTGGTGCGTGCACGTCAGGATGGGCAACCGTTACACCGGGAAGTACAGTTAGCGTCGTTGTTGGTACAGGTGGTAATGGTGGTGCTGTTTATAGTGCGGGAAATCCCGGCGGTGTTTCATCATTCGGATCATTAACCGCTAACGGTGGTAGTGCTACAACCGGAACTGGTGCAAGTGTCGGGGGTGTCGGTGGAATTGCGCCTATTAGTTCACCTTATATTGGATGTTTTGCTGGTGGTACTGGTGGTACTGGCACGAATTCCGGGGGCGGAGCTGGTGGCGGTGCTGGTGGAAATGGTGGTGCTGGTGGAAATGGTAATACTACTACGGCGGGTTCTGGCGGTATTGCCGCAAGTTATGCAATTATTCCAGGCGGTGCTGGCGGTGCTGGTAGTGCTGGAATTGCTGGTTCTGGTGGAACCGGAAACGCCCCCGGTGGCGGAGGTGCTGGTGGCGGTGGTTCAACTAGCACCTATATCGGCGGCAATGGTGGCGCTGGTGCCGTCTATATTCAATGGTAATGAAAGGACGTGCTATAAATGATTATTTTAAGTGACTCTGATAATAAAGTTGTTGGGTCATTTCTAGATGGAACCATAATAAGTCAACTTGACGGGCAGGAAATGCCAACGCCAGAGCAACAAGTAGGGAAAGATGCTGTGCTAGTTATCGACCCTACAACTAAAGTTTTATCCTATAACTATGTTGATCGCCCTCTAAACGATGATGAGAAACTTAATCAATCAGAGCAAGAACAGGCGGCTATGCTATTAGCCCTTGTGATGGGAGGGTTGATGTAATATGAACTGGCTTAAAATTGTTTCTGACTATTACAATGCAGGGTATTACACTGTTGACCAAGTTAAGGTTTTTGTGGCAAAGGGTAAGATTACAGCGGATCAATTCTTGGCGATCACGGGTCAAGCGTACATTGCTTAGCGCGCAATAGACGCATTATGCGCAGTTACGCGCATGAATAAGCATAAGCAACCCAAGCCACACTTCTAGGTATATAATTACCCCATTGGGGGTGGTTGTGTTGGTGAGACAAGCGGTAAACGTCACCTTGGAGCCAGGCGTATATGATGAGTTCTGCAATTACGCTGGCAAAAAAGGCATTCGGGTTTCTCCCTGGGTGAACGCCAAAAGATGAAGGAGTTTATCGAAGATGAAAGAGAAGCCGAAGCTGAAAAGGCAAAAAGTAAGAAAAAGTAGGTGCTCTCCCGATAGTTTTCTCCAAAGTGGGTCTGGCGAAACAAAGATCAACCTAGAGGATTTTGAAGTTGTGCAGCCCCCGGAGTCGGCGAGAATTAGATGGGAAAAGAGGATTAAGTAATGGCACCCTACGGGGTGTCTTTGTTTTGGGGGTATGGGCATGTCGGAACACCTGACCAACTACGATATTTATTTTGGCACCCAAGAAAGAGCCATTGATACCTTAGCAAATCTCATGGAATACCCCTATGATCATCAAAGAAAAGAAGTAAGAGACTTCCATGACGAAATAAGAAAAACTGGGGCTACACAATGGTTAAAGACTGATTGCACTAACGAAAGATGGTGGACGGGCATACCTTTAAAGGGTAGGTTTGCGCGTTAGTTATGTCGCATAATCAAATATTAAGCCTTGAAAACACGCTGAAACCCTTGGTATCACTGGTTTGTAGATATAATCCATAGCAGACGCATTATGCGACAGACTGAGTATGTAATTTTAGGCAGAGAAATGCCCCTGATCGTGATGACCAGGGGCTAAGTTTTAACTAATTAGTTCAGGATTTTCGTAAATATTTCCTATGACATCGTAGTATTCCAGCTTTGTGGCATGGTCAATTACTCCCTTATGGGATAAATATTCTAGGTAAAAACCGTATGCCACTTCATTGCTGTATATGCGGTTGTTGTTTGCCTGGTATTTACCAAACCTGACTATAGCAATGTTACTATCATCCTTTACGATATCTCCGTCGAATATGTCACGATTATTTGCGCTTTGCATCCCTGTACCTTGTAGCCATTCGTAATCAACACCAGAAAAGCGATTATAGAACTCTTCGCCATCACAAGTTTTGTCTTCATAACGAGCCATGTAGAAATCTCCAACACCACTTAAGGAACCAGCATAAAACATATACTTATTTTTCTTGTCCCAAGCCCTAAAATTTATCTTTCTACTCATAGTCAGACCTCCTATCAACATTAATATATCACGTAAACGGTTTATTGGACCAAATATTGGTGATGTGATTGCTTCCGACGTTCGTCAGTTAGAGTCGCATATATCTGCGTTGTTCCAGGATCGGAGTGACCGAGTAATCCCTGGACCGCTACCAGATCCGCACCGTTATTCAACATCAAAGTTGCAAAGGTATGTCGGAATATATGTGGATGTACGTTTTTCTTGACCTCGCTACGATCAGCGATGATCTTAACCTCGCGCTGAATCCCTCTATCGGAGAGCCTACGATAAGGCTTCCTCTCGGTAACAAACAAGGCGTCAACGGTATCAGTGCGGCGCATGAGGTATTTTTTAAGATGATATAGCGCTTTAAAGCTAAAATAAACTGGCCTTTCCTTATTGCCCTTGCCAACTACCAGCACCGACATGGACTGATAGTTAATATCTCCGCGGTTCATCTTCTGGATCTCGCTTAGCCTTCCACCCGTGGCATAAAGGACTTCTACGAGTGCCCTTTCTCTTGGTGAAGCACAGGCTTCCCTAATCATCTCCAACTCTTCGATGGTCAAGGCTTTTGGCACCCGCTGTTCTTTCTTCGGCGGCTTGATTTGTTTTGTCACATCTTTGAGGATTATTCCCTCCGCGGTAAGCCAACCAAACATACTCTTGAGAACTGATAACCGCTTGGATATTGAAGATGTTTTAAGACGTTCAAATTCACTTAAGTAGATTCGGATATCCGCAGTGGTGATCTCACTGGTGGCTTTTGGAACGTGCCTTGAGAAGATCCGAAGTTCTAGTTCATATCCTTTAAGGGTTAATGGGCTGATCCCTTCAAGCCTTTTCCCAGCCAGGAACAGTTTTATCTTCTGCCATAAGTCCGGGTGCCCGCTAGCAACCAAGGCTGGCTTAACGTCATACTGGGAAAGGATGATTGAAATGCTTTGATGTAACTCTGGCTTGTCCACATTGGGGCAAAGTATAAAAATTGAGTCTGTTATTTGCTCGAGCATGATTTCTGCAGTGGAGCTGAGCAATTGTGTCATGGTAATCCACTCCTCTTTCTTTTGTCCGGAGTGCCATGGTATAATGTCCTTGGCACTCCGGTGTCATGATGTAAGCACTCGTTCGGTCGGGCAGACTATGGACGGGTGCTTTGTATTGCGTTGTGTAAAAATTCGATGTCATAATTATTTAGCCATGTGCAATGAACTTCATCCCAACTCTGTCGGTAGAGCCCAATTAGCGATCCATCATTGATAAAGCATTCAGCACTGTGGTGGCCGTCGACGACGCATCGTAGTATCTCAATCTTCCCCCTGTCACCGAGAGATGATCCCAAATCAGAGATACGCTTTTGGAGTTTTTCAGGTAGATCCTCGAAGGTACATTCTTTGGACATGTTTATTCCTCCCTTCGCCGGTATTGGCCCCGGCTGGCTTTTAATGTTACTCCGGCTTGTTCACGCTAACGGATATCATGGCATTCAATGCAACGAACCTGACATACTCGCTTTCACTCTTGAATCCATAAGCCTTCCATTTTTTTGTTATGGTCTCCTTGTCTTCGGTGGAGCATCTGACCGTTATGCTTGCTTGACCAGGCCTTGAAGTTGGCAATTCAACATCTCCTTTCTAACCTTTTTGATCATTCTTAAGTATGCCACTCTACCACCTTTAGTTGTTTTGGTTCGTGATAACTCCTTGTTAGCATGGAAAAGAGTGTATACGTTTTCTGATTCTAACCACAGTTCAACCCTTTCACCCGTTTTTTGTAGGACGGTGAAGTTAATTGCTGGATAAGTTCCGTCCCATAATTCCCCTAAAGAATTGTAATCTCCACAAATATGTTTACCCCCTAGTCTTTCCATAAGAAAACCTCCTTTATTAATACTATTGTACCGCAATATGCAGTACAATACAAGGGATAAAAGGCAATATTCCAAGTTTATTTTACCGTCAATCGACGGTTATTTTTATGCCCGGGAATCTAAGCCTGAAAAGCTGTAGGAGGTGACAGCGAAGTAGGGCGCCCCGGGCTTCAATTTAAAGGTAGCAAGCAAAAGAGGTGAAAGAAGGTGTGTTAATGGACGATCAAGGAGTATTGATGGACATCCGCGAGCGTTTAGTCCGGATCGAAACAAAACAGGATGCTCAGGGCGACTTAGGTAAGAAAGTCGATGGCATCGAAGCCAAGGGCATAGAGACAGAGTCGAGGTCAAAATCCAATACACACCGCATCGACAAGTTAGAAGCAAATAACACATGGCTCTGGCGGACAGTCGTCGGGGCCATTATTTGTGCAGGAATTGCGGCGTTGGCAATTTTTAAATGAGAGGTGATATAACGTGAATGATTTAATCGATCTAATCTTCGACCCTGGACACGGTGGCACGGATCCGGGAGCAGTAGGGCCGACGACCAAGGAAAAGGATAACGTCCTTGTGCTGGCAAAGAAGACCGCGGCGTACTTAGATGCAACTGGGGGATTCCGCGTGAAGTTTACCCGAGACACTGACAAAGACTTTTGCAATGGGGCGTATTATAACGAAAATCTGGACCTGAAGAATCGGGTGGCAGTGGCCAATGACCTGGGCGGTAAGGTATTCGTAGCTTTTCACGACAACTCATGTACCGGAAACGCTTACGGTAACGAAGTCTATGCTGTAGCTGCAGGCGGAGAAGGGGAGAAACTAGCCAAAGCGATCTGCTCACGTATGGCAACGCAGTTAGACATGGTAGACCGTGGAGTGAAGTTCGCCGGGTGGTATGTGTGCAAGTGGACCGATATGCCGGCCGTGCTCGTTGAGTACGGTTTTATTAATTCAGAGGAAGCCACGATCTTGGCCAAGATGGATCAGGCAGCCTTGACGATTGCTCAGGGGATCGGGGATAACTTCGGGGTAAGCGTTACAGCTAAGGGAAAGGAGGAAGACGTTGTGAACGATGCAATCTTGATGTTCAGCGATGAGGACTACTGGGCGGCTAAAGATGTGAGCGCTAAAAACGCTGGAATAGCCATGTTTGTTAGGCAAGGTGCCACGCGAGTTGTTCCGGCAGACGCACTTAAGGCGAAGCACTTGTTTGTCATTGGCGGGGCTTCTACGGGGCATGTGAACGAGACTTTGTTGTCGGGGAATACCAAATATGACACGGTTGCAGTGGTCAGTAAGTATTTAGGGTAGGGAAGTGATGGGCAATGCCAAAAGCAAAACTAAGAGGATGCACGGATAGCAGGGGTGACTATTCGATGGTTTGGATATGGTGTCCAGGCTGTGATGAGCACCACGCCATGCCCGTTACTAAACCCAGTAATGGTGATGGAGTTGCATGGGTATTCAACGGTGATGAGGAAAAGCCAACATTGAGTCCTTCGATATTGGTTCGTCATGGGGCAAATAACACTGTTTGCCATAGCTTTATAACCGATGGCAAGATTCAGTTTCTCTCGGATTCAACCCACGGACTTTCTGGCCAAACGGTAGAATTGCCAGAGGTAGATTAAAGGTTTAAATCGGCAAGCGGTTGCCAAAATGAAAGGGAAGAAAGAGATGTGAAAAAACCAAAGATAGAGTATGAGCATAAATGTGAATCGTGCGGTCATATGCAAGAGCCAGACAAGGAAAAGAGTAATGAAAACTGGACTGTTTATTCAACTACATGTAGCAAGTGTGGAGGAAGAGTAAAGCTTATATTCATTGATTAAGCAGGGGAATGGCCTGCTTTTAATTTTGCCCAAAAAAGAAAGGGGAACTAAAAATGGATGTTCAAACCATGATGTTATTGATCGCAGTCCTGTCCCTAGTATGTTTCTTCGGGATGATGTTTGGGATTCAGGTATTAGTCAAGCAAGGCAAGGACCCAGGTAAACAACTGCAGGTAGCTGGCGCCATTGTGGACACTGCATCAGAAGCTAATACCGCGCTCAAGTCTTTTATCCCTGCACCCATCGAGAGTATTATTGATATGATCCTTAAGGTCACACAGGCTGGAGTACATTCCGCACAGCAACTATATAATTCAGGTCAACTTCCCCCGGATCTGCGCAAAGAACAGGCCACTCAATATGCGGTAGATATGATAAAACTTACTGGTCATGAGGTTACGCCGGAATTAGAGCAGACTATTAGAAATACTGCAGAGGCTGCCGTTTACGTGATGAAGCAGAAGGAACCTGTTCTGGCAGTAGTTCCGGTGCCAATACCTCCAACGCCACCGGAAGTCACTGCTACTGATCCTGCTTCAGTGATCGATCCGGTGCAACAATCAGCATAATAAAACTAAGGCCTCAGCTTTAATTAGCTGAGGCCTTAGTTGCGTTTCTACGTCTATGCTCTAAACTTATTACCACATTTCATGCAATACAGATCCATCTTATTCCTGCCAATCCCACCAGCCAATAATCCTATCGGTCCGGCAATAGCTCCTCCCACAAGGCCCTTAACAATGCTCCCGCCTTTTTTCTGTGCGCTTAAAGATGTCGATAGGCACTTAGGGCAATAGGGGATGCCTTGATCATCCATTTCCTTCTTCCTTGCTTTTTCTTGATCAGCTATTGCCCCAGCTTTATCCATACTTTCCTGCGCTTTGGACTTAATCTTATCCCAAGTACTTGGTTCACCTTTCTCCAATGCTTCTTTCTTCTCTAATGCTTTTTGCGCTTTATATGCCTCATTGCGCTCTTTTTGGTTTTCAAACCAGCCCAAGTGTAATCGCCTCCGATTATATTTTACTAAAACAGTTATTAAGTTCTACGCGAGATAGGTTTTTCCTGCCGCGAGACATAAACACGTGAGGGCGGACTCGTTCTATGGGCATTCAATTATTCAATTGAATTGTATGCACCACCTCCTTTCATATAGAACCCTTTTCCTATTATTTAAAAATAAACTTTAAATTAGCTGACTAAACTTAGATGAACAACCTTTTTCTCTTCTTTTTTATGCTTTCCTATATTCGTTAGATCAGTGATGAATCGCTCATATCTGGCACTACTTTTTATAAGATTGAGAGAATGAAAGCGGGGCAAATGCAGGAGATCGTCAACTTCATAAGGGTAAAGTTCTTCTTCTAACTCTGCGAAGTTCTTTTTATCACAGCCTGAGATCAACATATATGAAGCATTGGCAGACCGTAGTTCATCTCGGATAACCTTGATCTGGTTCAAATAGTGGCAGGATAAGATCGGCTTGAGTTTAAATTTAGCGAGGCGAGAAAGCTTTTCTGTTAAAAACTCTTCGGTATGGTGTACCTGGTAAATTTCGTCTATGATCAGATTCACCTTTACGAGTTCGTCATCTCTTCCTTGATATATGTCGGCTCTGAGCTGGAGAGCTAAGTATATTTTAGTCATCCAGTATGTTGTGTAAACATCCCTTTCGGCGTCGGTGCTAAACATCTTTTCTGGCATTTGTAGAATAATAAGTTGGGGTTTTTGAAGCTCTTTTATTAGGCTTATGTTGTTTTCGGTTCCCTTTTTAAGCATCAGTTCCATATAGGGATTCGCTTTTAATTTCTGTAAGCGATCTATTATATTCGTGATATTAGAGGTCTTGGTCCCAATGACTTCTTTGGTCTTGGAGTCCAATTCGTCAAGTTCCTTAAGCCCCAAAATATACTCTTCTAAATTAGTTTTCTGAGAAGACGGAGTATTGAATATGAAATGGGCGCGTGTCTCATGATTGCTAAGAACATCAAAGACGTCCTTGATCGAACCTTTTTGGATAAAAGTGATAAGTGACGCGCAGGTGAGAAATCTCTCCATTCGTGGGGCTAAGTTCTTATCATCTGAGTTGATAGAGTTAACTAGGGTTAGCAGCTGTTGAGTTTGTCTCTTAGCGTTTATGTAAGCATCCATTACGTTACTGTTATCGACTTCATCAAATTCGTTGTATCCAAGTCCTTGGAGTTCGTCTAAATTAGCACAGGAAATTACGAGAGCTTGATCTTCGGTAAAATTCTCGGCTACTTCCTTAGACGCTTCACAATTCTTTATGAAATCGAACATTATGACGCATTCCTTATGGACGATCGCGTCCTTGGCCAGAGAACCTAACAGGGTTGTTTTTCCTGCTCTTGTGGGCCCAACGACTACTAATGTTAATTGCTGGTGTTCCTTATCGGTGGACAAAAACGCCTCTTGCGTTACCCCTCTATAAGTGCATTTTCCAATACACATTACCCCAGTTTTTAATTCAGAGGGTACCTGAGTCTCTTGGGTTTCTGTCTTAGCAATTTGGGTATGTCTTTCTAGCAACTTTCTCCCCGGTAAGGCTATAAGGTTCTGACATTCAGCAGAAGAGAGTTTATTTCTGTTGGCAGATGGCAGTGAGTAAATAGTGGGATTAAATGTCTGCCGATAATGTTTAGTCTTTAAAGTGTTCCCTCCTTCTGGCTCACTGATGGATTGAAAACTATGAGCTAGGGACTTCGCATTATTATGTTGCCTAATGCGAGAATCAGACTCAGACAGTATAAGAATTTGAGTATCTATAATGGTTTCATTCTGCTTCTTACGAGTTGAATTAGAGATAAGGTTAGAGGTAGTAGATGGATAATAAGACGGAATGATCCGAGGGTCACGTGGATCATAGCTTGGAGTAGGGGTGTACGCCTTCTTACTTGACAACATTTCGGCAATTAAATCTGAGATAGATTGAACCTGTGAGGCAGCAAACTTTAATAAATAATTTAAATTACCCTTTTCCTTTTCCGTAGACTCAGATGCCTTAACCTTGTTGATGGTGTTTCGATAGGTTGATCTCCACCAGTTCTGATTCGTGGGTATAAAGTTGTAAAATATGCCTACTTTGTCATCCTCTTCTAAGACGTTCAAAAGATTTAGGTTAGCAGATAATAGGTCATCATCCCTCTTGTCGCTTACAAGGGAAAGTGCATCCTCCTGAGTGTATGACAGAGAATGGGCTGTAGCATCAGAGGTAAACGTAGGAAGCATATTTTTCTCAACTTCGCGCATGGTCACAGTTGTCCACACTGATCTGATTTTTTCCTTGATGATCGAAAGGGAGAGAGTCGGAATAATAAAGTAAAACTCTGCCGATGTTTTGGTCAGATAGATATAATAGGAAACCTTTGCAGGATTGATAACAGATAACTGAGTAGGAAAGAGTCTATTTCTTCCAAAAGGTAGATGCCAGATAAACCCTTTTTCTGTCCTTATTAATGCAGAGTAAGCTAGTGAAGCGATACTAAGTGCAATCTTATCTGTTTGGTTATTCTTTAATGAATTGTTTGGAGTCATTTTCAAGTAGGAATATTCGGGGTTTATCATGGAAAAGTAATCCGATAACTTTAAACTTTTCATAGTTACCTCCTTATTGAAAAACAATTTGCACTAACATATTTCCAACTAAGAGAATACCTAGCTTATTAAGTCCTGGTTTGTATCCACCTATATAAAGGACTATAAGGATAACACCTCCTATGAGAGTTATAGAATGGGCTAAAGGAACGATGGCTGGAACTATTGCACTCCATATAGAGTGGCTTATGGACGAGGCATAGTTTACGAATCTTTCTCCTGGTGTAACTACCACAGGGGCATTAAATAATAAATCCTTGGCCCTATCCATAAACGAGGGATCAAGGGCAGATGTTGGATCAATTAGTGCCCCATTTTGCAGTAAACCAATGTGAATATGTGGGCCAGAACTATGTCCAGCCCCAACAGTTCCCGGCATACCTCCTGTGAGTCCTAAAGTGTCACCACGGGCCACGTGCTGTCCATAGGATACGTTTACTTGATTAAGGTGTCCATATACCCATTCTCTGCCGTTGTCGGCTGTGACGCGTATATTCTCACCTAACAAAGGGTCATTAGATATTTTCCCAACTATTCCATCGGATACAGATTGTGCTATGGTGTTAAGAGGGGTAGCGTAATCTACCCCTGTATGTGGAACTGAGTGGAAACTATCTATTTCCCCAAAGTGGGTAGTTATCCGATAGGTAAGCTCTTTCAGTGGGGAAATCATTTACCTCATTCCTCTCGCAGTATTCTCGATTAATCTTAAGAATGTAGGGTAGAGAATCAAGACTATTGAAATACCGGCAGAGTACATAAGAATTTGCTTAACCTTGGGCCAATCAGAGGACAAAGCTGACTGAATGATATCAACTCCACCCTTTATGAGTACAACCAACCCACCACCCACAGCGATCTTGTCATATAGCTGCATTCCGACTTGTGAAACGTCACCGGCTGCAAGAGCTAGACTTGGGATAACTAGAGTTAGTGCTAGGGCAGAAGCGGCAAGAGCAGTTTTGTTTGCCAACACGAATTTCATAATTACTCCCCCTCTTTATTTACCTCCTGAGAATTAGTGCGTTTTGGTTTTGGCGCAGGGGCAACATCCTCCGCATTCAAATTCAACCAAATGTCCACGGAGATCAATCTGACTAGGACCTCTTCATCGTATTTCGCGGTGATTGCATAGTCCTTCATAGATTTACGGACCGTCTTTTCAATCTTGAGAATATCCAATACTTTTGTCATTGACTGACACTCCTTTCAATTTTTAGATTAGCCATTAATTCCCGGGCTACTTGCTGCGCCGTAATGGGTTCCACTGGCTTACTGTTCGTGATCCCGAACCACGCCCGGAGCGCCATCCTGATAATCGTGCTCTTCTCGCTCCTGGGGATCGTGGAGAGCTTTTCTACGAGCGGTGCGTCTGCCCAAAAAGTTTCTTTCTTTTCCGTGGTGTTCACCCCCTCAAAAATTTGTCCGAGTTGCGTAGTATAATGTAAGACATTGGGTTTTTGATGTTCGCCTGATGTCTTATGGTGTGTTAATAAATATGAACGATCGACCCTAATTATGATTAAAAAAATAATTAAAATTATATAAAAAAATGACCAAACTATCAGCTTGGCCAGATGTACTCGATTGAAAAACCGAGTGCGGACGATATTTTCTTTGCAGTGTCAAGTGTTATTGCCTTTTTTTCGTTTATGATTTTACTCAAGGTGCTTTGATCGATGCCGGTCATCTCTGATAGGTCTTCTTGTGTCAGCCCCCGCTTCTTCATTATCTCGCGGATCTTATTCATGAATTCATCACCAAGGAAAATTATTCCACACAAATACGGAAATTCCTTCTATCTAAAAATCTTGGAATTGCACTGCATATAGGGATGATCTATCCTAAAATAAATAAGGATTGTCGACAAGTTTTTCACTCATTCGACTTGCTAAAGGGTGTATACTTCAATCGTCGAAATAAATTGACAATTTGGTACTTTAGTCCTATAGGTAGCAACGAAAGGGATGATATAAGACCAACTAAATATATAAACTTGTCTTTGCGACAAATTACCCCTTGAAGATGATCGGAACATATGTTCTAATAAAAGAAATAAACGTTCTTTTTTGTATATACTTGCAGTTTCTAATAATGAGGGGGAATATTGATGTATAAGGTAACGCTACGATCAGTAAGGGAAGCTAGAGGGTATACACGGGGGGCGGTAGCAGCTCAACTGGGTATACCCAAAAGTGTCTATAGTTCATATGAAGTAAACCCCGGGGATGCACAATTAAGCATAATGTTAAAGATAACATCTCTGCTTAAAATACCCATGATTGCCATCTATCCCGGCCATGAGGACGATTGTACGAATCATAATAAATATAACCTTGGACCACATTCTGACCACGCAATTAAGTAAATAAGGTAACACGTAGTTAACGATATATCGTAAATTAAATTAAGAAATCCTTAATTTAAGCCTCATGATGTATTACGATATATCGTAATACATCATGTTACAAAGTGGTTATAGTATCGACGGGATATTGGGGTAAAAGGGCTTGAGCCCAGTAAATAAAGGGACCAGGTTCACCATACTACCCCAATGACCACATTTTGACCACATTTGATTTCAAAAAATTAGAGGCTTCTCATTAATTCGCTGAATTTTTGGGATGCCTCTTTTTTCATTGTCTTGGTTACATGCATGTAAACCATTCTAGTTACTTCATCGTCAGCGTGTCCAAGTCTCTCCATGATCTCCTCTAACCCTACTCCGGCCTCTGCGAGTAGCGAAGTGTGAGTGTGGCGTAATGAATGGGGGGTTAGATTCTCATTCAGTTTAGCAAGCTTCAGTATTCGTGTCATTCGGTCCTCAAACAATTTGAGGGGCCTAGGGTATCCTGGGTACTTGGTTTTATTGATGAAGATAAAATCTTTAGGATAGTAATTATCGCGGTGTTCCATCTTGTATATATTTTGGAGAGCTTTATGTTTTTCTAGTTCTTCCAGAACAGAGACATCAATCGCGATGGTCCTTTTAGATTTCCTTGTTTTAGGCGTGAGTAAGGTGTAACTGGTAGCTTTGTAGTCTTTATTGTAATAGGTCTTTGTAATACTTATCGTGTGGTTCTCGAAATCAATATCTTTCCACATTAAGGCGCACAATTCACCGAGTCTAATCCCACTGTATGCCAATAACTTGAAAACTAGATAATCGCTATCCAAGCCTTTTCTTCGTGCTGTATCCAAAAATATAGTTAATTCTTCCTTTTCAAGGTATTTAGGGATTTCTATCTCCTCTTCTATTTCCTCAACTGTCTTTTGAGTTTTTGGTACAACTGCATAATGAGTAGGATCAACCTTGATGTATCCCAATTCCACAGCTTTCTTGAAAAGCATTCTTCCAGTAGAGTTAATAGCCCTAAGTGTGCCGATAGTGTATCCACTAATACTTAGATCGTTTAAAGCGCCTTGATACATTCTTCTAGTGATTTCCTTGATTTTTTTATGAGCGAAATATGGCGTTAGTTTACTAATCCCATATTTTCTAATATCAATAGTTGTTATCTTCACTCGCCCGGTGTTTTGGTAAAGCATTAACCATTCAGCGGTGTAGTCCTTGAACAGCACTTCGATTTCCTTAACGTATGACCCTCGATCCAATTCCTGCATTAGTACAGCCGCTGCGAGCTGTGCTTCTTTTTTTGTCCGAAAACCGCCCTTTGTCTTTTGATCCCTGTCCCCAGTTTCTGGCTTTATGCCTATATCGATAGTGTAAGACCATGTGTCGCCACGCTTACGAAAGTAACCCTTCACGTATTCATCCCCTTTCCTTTAAGCAATCCTTATCAATTAGTAAAACGCCTTCTAGATATAACTTCAGTCGCTTTATTCCATACTCATTTAAGAGATCGATACCTTCCAGATCAACAGGCTTGTCCTTCTTAATAAATATACCGGATGCTAAATATTCCACGGGAACGTCGAAGTATTCAGCGATCTTAACAGCGCTATCGAATTTGATGTCCTTAAGTTTCTTCTTAATGATGCTATCTATCGTCGTATACGGTATCCCGGTAGCGTTTGCAATGTCGGAAATCTTAACTCCTTTCTCATTGACCAGTTCCTTAAATACTTCCCAAAGTTCCAATTATAGACACACCTCCGTTTTTCTTATTGTATATAAAATTATTACTAATATCAATATAGTATTTACGAAAAATAGTAATATTATGCTTGACTCGTTACGATTATTCGTATAATATAAAAATAAAGTTACGACATTTCGTAAAGAGAGGAGCGAAACACATGGCATTCCCGAATCTGAACGCAGAGATGGCCCGTAAGGGACTGAAACCAGTGGACATTGCCCAAGCAATGAACGTCTGCCAGAAGACAGCCTTCAACAAACTTACTGGAGTTAGGCCATTCACACTTATGGAAACCGTAGCTATTCGGAATAAGCATTTCCCTAGTATGACCATCGAAGAATTATTCTTATCAGATCAGAAAGGGGAGTAGCGATGGATAAGTTACCCGAAATCCTAACAGCCCAACTCATTGCAGATTACCTGGGGATCTCACGCCGGAGAGTTTACGAGTTGTTTCAAACTGTCCCGAAGCATGGTGGTATTCCTAACTTCGATATTGGAGCATCCAAACGAGTGGAAAAGAAGGACTTCCTAGCATGGATCGAGGCCAGAAAGAACGAGAAATCTAAATTAGTTAGCTAGTTTGTGAAGAAGTTGGTTTATGAGCAATTAGTGGCGAAGCCCACATGAGTGTGAGTAGTAACTTGGAACTAATAAAGAAAAGGAGGATTCAAATTGAACCTAATTACAGTATCCGGAGTCAAAGGCTATATCGACGAAGGCGGAGTTGCTTGGCTGAATACGGAGGCCGTTGCCAGAGGCTTGGGACTCACTCAATTAAAGGAGGGCAAAGAATACGTCAGATGGGATCGGGTGAATGGCTATCTGAGAGATATGCGTTTTCCCCATTTGGTGGGGAAAGAGTTTATACCCGAGAATGTTTTCTACCGTCTATCAATGAAGGGTGAAACATATGGAGCACAGGCCTTTCAAATTCTAGTAGCTGATGAAATCCTCCCCTCCATCCGCAAAACCGGCTCCTACTCAGTCAAACCCCAAAGCATTGAAGACCTAATCATCATGCAAGCTCAAAGCATGAAAGAGTTCCGACTTACCCAGCAACAACAAGCGGCCGTGATTACTGACCACGAATTCAAACTTGCCACCATCGACCAGAAGGTCACGAACGAGATCACACTTACCACTCGGGAGCAAAAGCAGATCCAAGGCGCAGTAAATTCCAAGGCTCATAACATTGGCTTACCTGATGCATACCGACAGATCTATGGAGCTCTAAAAAAGCATTTTGTCATTCCAAGTTACAGGGACCTGAAGAGGTCCGATCTGACTAAGGCGTTTGAGTTTATCCGGTGCTGGTCGCCAAGGATTCAATAGCTTTACCCCAAACCACACAATCATAACCCAGTGGTGGACAAGCCTAGTGAGGTGATAATTTGAAACGAATTTTAGACGCTTGCTGTGGAAGTAAAATGTTTTGGTTCAACAAGCAGAATGGTGATGTGCTTTACATGGATAATCGCCAAATAATCGATACGTTGTGCGATGGGAGAAAGTTAGAGGTTAATCCCGATATAGTAGCTGATTTCAGGAATATTCCTTTTGAGAATAACTCCTTTTACTTAGTGGTTTTTGACCCACCACATTTACTAAAAGCCGGAGAAAATTCTTGGTTGGCCAAGAAATACGGAAAACTAGGCCAAGATTGGAAGGGCGATATTTCACGGGGATTCGAGGAATGTATGCGAGTGCTTAAGCCAAATGGCACACTTATATTCAAATGGAATGAAGAGCAGATTGAGTTGAAAGAAATATTGAAATGCATAAAACAAAAACCTCTATTCGGAAATCGAAGAAGCAAAACTCATTGGTTAGTATTTATGAAGTAAAAAATTAAGTGAGGGAAAGCAAATGAGAATGCAAAATCCAGCTAACGAAGCCAAGCGACAAGCAAGAATCCAAGGCCTATCTTATTGGTCCTACATGGAGAAAAAACGTCCTGGAATCGTGCAGAAGTTTGTTTGGGGAGCCAAGAAAGTGACTCGTAAACAAAAGCGCAAAGATCAGGCTGAAATTTATTCTGCTATGGCTCGTTCGAACCATCCGATGATGAGACTTATGGCTCAAATGAGGAACTTGATTGGAGGAAGGAGCGCTTACTAATGACTTGCCACTTCATCCGTAACGAAGATGGTTCAGAAATGATCATCTGCACCAGTAATGACCAAGACGACAGATGCGAACTAAAGAAAGCTATGGTCTGTCGGAGGGCGGAAATCTGCGAGAAGTGTGATTCTTGTGAAACGTGCCAAAGGGTGTTGGCAAAACGGAAATTAAAAGAAAGCGAGTGATTTTTGAATGAAAAAGCAAGTTGTGTATGTAGCGGAAAACGGAATCAAGGTAGTTGTGGATGGGAATAGTGACCCACGGAATATTCAACTCTTCAATCAAGTTCTAAAAAAGTAGGTGGTCTAGTGCAGCATCAGAAAGCGGGGAATCTAGTGCGTAAAGATCAAGCGAGACGACTTCGTTATCAGGAATCACAGCGCATCCAAGCCAAAGCAATCAAAGACCAAAAGTTGGTGTGGCCTTTATCTGAAAGTCTAATTAAAAACTTCGCAAGCAAGCTAGTTAAATAAAGGAGGGACAAGCTGTGACACACTTTCAAACCGTGTTTCTAGCCCACACACTTACCTTCTGTGCCATCCTGCAGGCATCCTGCGAGTATTATGTCTGGAAGAAAAAGAAAGCCCTCAGACGGTCTAAACGTCTAAGAGCCCAAGAGAATTTATTCATTAGTTAGTATACCACTATTTTCTCAAACTATTCCACTAGGAGGGAGTTTTGTGAACATAGAGCGGAAAAAGAAAACAGAATGCTTTAACGCTGAATGCGGATTTACCAAAGAACGATGCTTAAAATTCCACGGATCGGATTGTATCAAGCTCGGTGGCACAAAAATACCTCTACAAACCAGTACGCCAAGCGAAAGTTTTCCAACCAGCACAAACGACTTTTAAACCTTATTGGATTAATGATGGGTGGGCTATTACGGATTGGAGGGACTAGGTGAAAATTGGATTAGTTGATGTCGATAGCAGAATACCCAACCTTGCTCTTATGAAACTATCAGCTTACCACAAATCAATAGGAAATGAAGTTAAGATGTTTGATCCACTTTTCGACCATCCTGAACGTATCTATTCATCCAAGGTTTTTACTGCTACTGAAAAGTATGGGTACTATCCAGATTGCGAAGTGATACAAGGGGGGAGCGGGTTTAATTTAGGGATTAAATTACATGATGGCATTGAGACTATGTATCCAGACTACTCCCTATACGGAATTGACTATGCTATGGGGTTTACTACGAGAGGATGCACTAGAGAGTGCGGATTCTGCATCGTACCAAGAAAAGAAGGAAAACTTCATCCAGTAGCAGACATCTATCAATTTTGGAATGGTCAAGAGCGATTAACTATCATGGACAATAACCTTGCTGCAGATACGGAACACTTCAAACTCATCGTTAATCAGATCTTAAAGCATAAAATCCAGACTGACTTTAACCAAGGGTTAGATATTCGGCTGATTGATGACGAAAAAGCAAAATTACTTTCTAAGGTTCAATTATGGAAGGGCTATAGGTTCCGTTTCGCCTGGGACTCAATGGATCTAGAACAAGAAGTAATGAGAGGGATCAACACCTTAACTAAGTATATGAAGCCTTATAAGTTGATGTTCTATATTTTAATCGGTTACGACACAACGGAGGACGAGGATTTATACAGAGTTGAAATGCTGAAAAGCTTAGGAATTAGATCGTTCGTAATGCCTTATGACAGGACAAGTGAGTATCAAAGAGACTTTGCGAGATGGGTGAACGGTCAAGTTTATACAACGGTTGCATGGCCTGATTATACAAAGAAAGGAAGGGGATTAGAGTGAAAAAACTTACACCAACCCAATTCTCATCTATCCAAGATTTAGTCGATAACCCATTAATCGAACAGTGGAGCATAGATGGTCATCACAACGGATTACTTCGTGTAACCGTCATATCTAAACCTGATGCTGATTTTAACCTGGTAGACATGTTGCTAGAAGATGTGTTTCCAGGTAAGGAATACAGGGGTTCAGTTAGCAAGGATGTGGATGGAGATTACTACTCGATAGATGTTGAAGGCGAAACACTTATCAATTTGATGATGAAGAAAACAGTAACGCGAAATCAAGTCTGGACCACGGAAGATATTCTTCGCCAGGAGGGATAGGGCATGGAACGAGTCAACCTTTTGTACGCACGATTCTTAGACCATTTAAGTATGTGCGGCGGTTGTACTGGTCCTCGCAAAAGTGAACGTTGTAAATATGCAGTAGTTTGTGCAGTAACAGAAGTTTTAGGGAAGAAAGGTTTGGTAGCTAATCAACAAGAGCTTTTGCATTATGGCACTAATCATAGCAGCAAGTATAACTATTTACCCGAGGGATGCGATAGCTCCGACAAAGCAGATTCAAATGTTGGACCTTCTTCAGCAGAATAGAACAAAGGTCATGGTAAGCCGTAGTGAACCAGTGCAGAGGATTGAACGCAGGGTTATGAGGATAACCGCATACACGGCACATGACAGGGGAATGAACGGCAAGCACATCACAGCCAATGGGGAACATACGCAGGAAGGTAGAACGATTGCAGCGGATTCAAGCATTCCATTTGGAACGGAAATCTATATTCCTGAGCTTGGGAAAAAGTACACAGTCGTTGATCGAGGCGGGGCAATTTATGGAGATAGGTTGGACTTGTTTATGGAAAGCCGGAAAGAGGCTTTGGAGTTTGGCGTGAAATACCTAGAGGTAATTATTAAGAAATGAGGGTGATTTTTAATGGGTTGCGATATTCATATCATGGTTGAAAAGTTAATTGACGGTAAGCGGACAGCGGTAAAGGGTGCTAATCCTGACATTGCTCGTAATCGTTACTATGCCAAATTAAATGAAAAGCGTGGGGAAGTTGAACGGGCAGAGAATTATAAAAGGCTTGCCTTGGAACGTGAGTCGGGTGAATCCCTCAAGAAAAGCCTTGAAGAACTTGAAAAACAGTATCCCGAATCCGAACGACAAAATGACCTTGAATTACAGAAAGAATATGAATCCGAATTGAAGTACGAACTAGGGGACAAGGCACCCGAAGTTTATCATGATTGGATTTATGACGGTAGAAATTATGACCTATTCGCAATTTTGGCAGATGTTCGTAATGGTCACGGATTCGCAGGAGTCGTAACGGGCGAAGGGTTCATTCCGATATTCAAACCTCGCGGCGTACCTGAAAATGCTAGTGAAGAATACAAAAAATGGTCCGGCGATTGGGATAGTGATGGTCACAGCCATTCATACCATACCGTCAGACAGCTTGTAAATTTCCAACATTGGGAAGAGGGTAGCATCCATTACGGAATGGTCGGTCAAGAAGATTACAAAGTTTTTAAAGAAAAGGGAATTCCTGAATCGTATTGCGGTGATATTTCTGGCAGGGACGTTATCCATATATCCAACAAGGAAATGGACGACATTTTCAACAGAAGTTACCCAATAAAAGATGGCAAGCAATACTTTACAAGGGTTCAATGGCAGGAAGGATACAAGGATGTGGTTGGCAACTTCTACACATGGAGTATTCCAAAGTTGAAAGAACTTACTGGCGACGATCTTGACAGTGTTAGAATCGTATTCTTTTTTTGATAACTAATTAATTTCAATTGAAAGGAGAATTCCAATGGACAAATTTGAATTAGAAGTTGTCGCTGCTCTTCGGGAATTAGAAATCCCGGTACACATGAAAGGTTATAGGTTCATCAAAACGGCTATGAACATTCTTCGCTACAACCCTTCAGCTATTTATGCGGTGATTAAGCTGTATGGGACTGTGGCTGAAAAGGAAAACTCTACTGCATCTCGCGTCGAACGAGGTATCCGACACGCATTGGGAAGCGCTAATTCTGATTTTCTTACGCAAAAAAAAGTTTTGGGAACAGCCAGGGATCTATCCAACAGTGAGTTTTTAGCAACATTAGCTGAGGTAATCAAGGTTAAGATGGCCACCGATCTTGTTTCAGCTAGAAAATCCCAATGATGAAAACCAAAGACCCGCACCTTTACGATCCTCTTTAGTGAGGTTGCAAGTGCTGAGGGAGAGAACACCTCCCAATAGTTTGACAAACCTACTTAGTCGGTAGGCACGCGAAAGTGCATATTCGTAGCATAAAAACTCCATAAAGTCGCGTTGTTGCTTGCTGAAAGCATTGTCAGGGCAATGGCATGGGTAGCTGATGGAGTTGCCGACTTGATGTGTAAAAACATTAAGTAGGTAGTAAAGGTGGAACAAAAACACATTGTAATGTTTTCCGGTGGCGCAGCGAGTTCAGTCGTTGCCAAGATGGTTGCAGATAAATATCCGAATGACACAATTTTACTTCACACTCCATCCGGGGCAGAGCATCCAGACGCAGACAGGTTCCGTGAACAAGTGGCGAAGTTTATTGGATTACCGATCACGGTCGAATCAGCAAAGAAAACTCTTTGGGAGCTAGTCGAAACTCGAAAGTATATCCCTAATAACAATCTTCCGTTTTGTACGACAGAACTTAAATTAATTCCCAAGGACAGGTTCTTGAAAAGGTTGGAGAAACAGGGAATCGACTTCATCCAGTATTTAGGTCTAGGCGTTGATGAATGGCGCCGGATCCAGAAAGTTTGGGCGAGAAATCAATTAGACGGGCGAAAGGTTGAATTCCCCCTCATGGACCATAAATTAACCGGTGCCGATTGCCAAAAGATTATCCGCGAAGAATGGAAAATCTGTTTACCACAGCCCTACATGTACCTAAGTCACAATAACTGCATTCCTTGTTATAAGGGCGGTCAAGCACACTGGTACAAAGTTTGGAAGTATTACCCCGATCAATTCATAAGAGCCTCTACAGCAGAACGTAGATGCTCAAACACAGTATTTAATGGGTTTAGTTTAGACGAACTTGCGGAAAAGTGGGCAAGTGAACCAGATCAAATGGACCTGTTTGGAGATCAAGAAGGAATCCCATGTATGTGTGCACTGTAAGGAGGTAAATCGTGAGAATTGTTGATCGAATTTCTAGTCAGTCTGGAAAATCAAGTGACGACCTTATGGATAATGAATGCGTTCAGGATTATGGGTATGACTGGCACAACACTTGTGATGGGGATCACTGTCAGGAATGCTGGGAAGGAAACGATTACAAGGAGGACAAGCCAGAGTGAAGAAAATTTATGTGGCTCATCCCTTCGGTGGAAAACGTTCTAACTTCCAAGCAATAACACATATTTGCCAGCGTTTTATGAATTTTGGGGTTATCCCAATATCTCCTGTCCATGCGTTCAGTTTTACCAACGATCATGTTCCAGAAGAAAGAAATCGGGCTATGGAGTTCTGTGACGAGCTTATTGAGGTGGCTGATTGTATATTCTTCTTCGGCGAATGGGAAACATCGGAAGGATGTCGCAGGGAAATGGATCTGGCAAAGCAGTTATTTAAACCGTTCTACATTGTTGAAGGTTGGAAAGATGGTTATCCGGTATTCAAGAATGGCAATAAGCCTATTTGGTGGAAGGAGCAAGCGAAATGAAAATATCAGAAATCCATCTCAGACAAGTCTGTAAGATCGGACAAGGAAATGAATGTTGCAGATACTTAGTAGTCGGGCCACAGGGTTTTGAATGTGCCAAACATACAGAATTAAACAAAGTCCTTGATGCCAAAGTAAACGCTGGCAAAATGGTTGCTCAAGGCGATAATTGCGCTGGCTGGGGACAGGGGAGAAACGATAAATATCAGGAGGTTGTTGAAAAATGAAGGCTAAAACAATCAAAGCGGTCTTAACCAAAAAGCACAAGGACTTCGTTGCATCAATTCAGGATGAGGAAGTCAGAAAGCTAGTTGATAAAAACTCCATCATCACAGGCGGTTCAATCGTTTCAATGCTACTTGGTGAGGATGTCAACGATTTTGACTACTACTTTACTGATAAGAACACTTGTGAAAAAGTGGCTCACTATTACGCAAAGCAATTCGGCAAACTAAATAAGCAGTCGGCTGAGGTCCAAACTTTGGAAAATGGCAGAGTGAGAATCTTTATATCAAGTAAAGGCGTAGCAGGGGAAACGGAAAGCGAAGAGGCGGTTGAAGAGTTCGACAACATAGCACTTTCAGAAGCTATTGAAGAGGCAAAAGCCGAAGAAAAGCCCGAATACAGACCAATATTCCTTTCCTCAAATGCTATTACCCTATCGAACAAAGTGCAATTGATAATCCGCTTTTACGGCGAGGCTGATGAAATTCACAGCAACTACGATTTTGTTCATGCGACTTGTTATTGGGAATCAAAAAACGGAAACCTTGTTCTCCCTGCAAAAGCATTAGAAGCCATTTTGACTAAGGAGTTGATTTATCAGGGTAGTAAATACCCTTTGGCTTCGATTATGAGAACTAGGAAGTTTATCCAAAGAGGTTGGTCTATAAATGCTGGTCAGTTTCTAAAGATGGCTTTGCAGCTCAATATCATGAACCTTCTGGATGTCAACGTTTTGGAAGAACAGTTGACAGGCGTGGATAGTGCTTACTTCTCAATGGCGATAGATGCCATAAAGAAAAAGACCGAAGATGATCCCGAATTCAAGGTTGATAACAGTTACTTGTTTGAAGTGATCAACCGGATTTTTTAAGGAGGTTAAATCATGGATAAGACATCGGTAGATAGAGAAGAAGAGTTCATTTCTTCATTGCCAAAAACAATTGGCGATACGATTGGTATGATGGTCAATTTGAAAAATAATGGTTTTTTTACTGCACCGGCATCGACTAAGTATCACGGAAACTATGAGGGTGGATTATTCGACCATTCGTTACAAACGATGAATGAACTCGTTGATCTTTCCCTACGAAACAGACTTACATGGATTCGCGTGGAAAGCCCTTATATCGTCGGCATGTTTCATGATTTATGCAAGATGGATTCTTACAAAGTAGATCCAGAAAATCCTTTTGGATGGGTCCATAACGAAGAACCCTTAATCAAAGGTCATGGCGATAAGTCAGTTATGATTCTATCCACGCTTATGCAACTTACCGAAGAGGAAATCTTATGTATCCGGTATCACATGGGAGCATTTACGGATAAGGAAGAGTGGAATTATTACAATCGGGCCATTGGCAAATATCCGAATGTATTGTGGACGCATCAGGCTGATATGTTAGCTTCACATGTTGCAGGAGTATAAGGAAAATAAAATTAAATTGGAGGAAGAAAATGCAAACTGATATTCTCCTACAATCCCTATCATTCAAAAACATCAAAGGCTTTGAGGATTACGCCATAAACTTTGATGGTAAAAACACTGACATTTTTGGAAGAAATGCAACTGGTAAAAGTAGCACCTACGACCTGTTTTTATGGATTTTGTTCGGTAAAGATTCGGCTAATCGCTCAGATTATCAAATTAAACCGCAGGATGAGGATGGTAACGAGTGCCATCATTTAGAATCAATCGCTGAGGTTGTCTTAACTATTAATGGAAAAACCCTGAAGCTAAAACGCCAACTCTCCGAAAAGTGGACCAAAAACCAAAAGACAAAATCCGTAGATTTCACTGGCAACGAAACTTCTTACTGGGTTAACGATGTGCCGACCAAAGCCAAAGACTACGCAATAGAAATCGGTTCAATCATCAAGGAAAATATCTTCAAGTTGCTCACAAATCCCCTCTTCTTCAACACTAATGAAAAGGGTTTTGGATGGCAGGAACGGAGAAAGATCCTCTTTGAAATATCTGGGGATGTGTCGGATTCGGATGTTATTGATTCTGCCGTAACGATTGGCGACAAAAGTATGCTTGACTTACTGGCCGTCATAAATTCAGGCAGAACGATTGATAATCATAAATTAGTTATTGCTGAGAAGATCAAAAACACTAAATCCCAAATGGACGGGATTCCTGCACGGATCAATGAGCAACAAAGAGCTATCACCGAGGACAACGTGGATTACATGGCTATAGATTCTGCTCTACTAGGTCACAGAATCACGCTAGATGCGATTGAATCAGAACTGGCTACGAATGCCCAAGGTGCTAGTTTATACCGTCAGAAACAGCAACAGGCGTATAGGTTGCAGAGCGAAATTGATGTTCGGATGTCAGAGCTCAAGGTTGATGCAAACGCTGGGGCAAAAAAACTGGTTGATGAAAAAACAAAGTTGGATTCTGAAAAGTATCGGCTTGAAACGGAACTCAAAGCTCAAGAGAGAAAACAACTCTCCAGTAAATTACAGGTGGAAAGCATCGAGAACAATCTAGTTAGTCTAAGGGCAAAGTATGCTGAGGAATTCAAGACGGTTTATGTTCCCCCTACTGAGGACAGTTTCAATTGCCCAACTTGTGGACAGGCACTTCCGGAAGGGGATAAGGAAGCAAAACTTGCTGAACTCCAAGCTAATTTCACCTCAAAGAAAAACGCACTACTCAAGAGTATTCAGGCTGAGGGAATTCCCCTATCCAAATCATTAGCGCAACTCAAGCTTGATAACGAGGCTTTGGATAACTCAGCCGAAAACAATAAAGCGAATTTATCACTTGCTAATGAACGGATTGCCGAACTCGAAAAGGAAATTGAGATAAGCAGAAACGCTCCAATCGTTGTTAATTATCACGATGATGCCAAATATTCCTCGTTAGATGCCGAACTCCAAGCCCTTAAAGCTGAACTGGACAAGCCTATCGAGGACACAACCACCGAACTTCTAACCAAAAAACGAGAGTTAACTTCCGAAATTGACAGCCTAAACAAAACCCTTAATCAAAAGGAAGTCGTCGCAAAAGCCAAAGTCCGGATTGACGAACTCAAAGCTGAAGAAAGCAAGCTGGCTGGTGAATTAAGCGGATGGGAACGTCAAGACTTCCTGATTAAACAATTCACAACGGCCAAGGTCAAAATGCTTGAGGATGCAATTAACAACAGGTTTACGACAGTTAAGTTTAAGATGTTCGACATTTTGAATGATGGCACAGAGAAAGAGATTTGCCGAACGCTAGTAAATACGAATGGTGTTTGGGTTGAATTCGATGGAGCTAATAATGGTGGGAAGATTAATGCTGGGTTGGATATTATCAATCTCTTGTCAGAGTTTTACGGGGTAACGTGCCCAATATTCGTGGATAATGCGGAGTCGGTTACAGGGTTTATGGATATCAAGTCACAGGTTATTAAGCTCATTGTGAGTGAGCGGGATGAAAAATTAAGGGTGGAGGTTGCCTAAGTGAGTAAGCTTACCATCACCAAGACGACAACCAAGCATTACAACATTCAACAAATTGGGCTAGACATGATGTGTTTTGATGAGTCCTATCGGAGAATCAGGGGAAATATGAGGAACAAACTTTTTAACTGCCATTCTTGTGGACGGAACTTTGAGGATGGTGAAAACTTAAGCCTGATTATCACTGATAAGGGTAATAAAATGGTCTGCCATAAATGTGGCGTTGAAATCAAAGCAGAATTAGAGGGGGAATAATCATGGCAACAGTAAACAATGCTCTAGTAGTCAAAAAAGAAACAGTGGACATCGTGGTTAGCAGAGTTAAGGACTTTCAAAGCAATGGAGAACTAACCTTTCCTGCTAATTACATTCCGCAAAATGCCTTGAAATCAGCATGGTTAATTTTACAGGAAACTCAAAACATGGACCACAAGTTTGTTCTTGATTATTGCACAAAGGATAGTATTGCGAATGCACTTTTGAGCATGGTTGTCCAAGGCTTGAATCCCGATAAAAAGCAATGCTACTTTATTGCCTATGGTACAAAGCTGATGATGCAAAGAAGTTATTTCGGCAGTATAGCTGTAGCTAAAATGGTTGACCCAAATATTGAGGACATTTTTGGGGAATCCGTTTATGAAGGTGATGAATTTGAGTATTCAAAAGTTCGAGGTAAGAACGTAATCACCAAGCACATCCAAAAGATTGAGAATGTGAATAAAAGTAAAATCATTGCAGCATACGCGACCATTCTTTATTTCTCAGGTAAAGAAGAATCGACTGTTTTAACATTCGATCAAATAAAACAGTCATGGAAGCAAAGCAAAATGAATCCGGTTGCTGACGATGGACAAATCAAACCAAGTAGCGTTCATGGCAAATTTACGGCTGATATGTGCGTTAAGACAGCTATTAACAAGGCTTGCAAGATGGTCATTAATAGCTCAAGTGATAAGAGCATTGTTAGTAAATTTGCTAAGGAAACTGACGATTCAATTGTGGAATCTAGGGCTGAAGCGGAGATTTCCGATAATGCAAATGGCGAGCTTATTGACATTCAAATCGAAGGCGAAGTTGAAGGAATTACCGATGCTGAGATAGTTGAAATGGATAAGAAGAACGAGGATAAAGCAGCTACTGGACCGGGATTCTGATATGAATCTTAAAGTAATTGGATCGGGGAGTAAGGGTAATTCCTATCTCCTCGAAACCCCTACCGGAACATTAATACTGGATGCAGGGATTAAGTTTAAGGACATACAGAAGGCATTAGATTTCAATTTGTCTAAGGTTCGCGGCTGCTTAATCACTCACGAACATGGGGATCATTCCAAAGCCGTTAAGGATATCTTGAAGGCTGGGATAGACGTTTACACTAGCCTTGAAACAGCAGGGCAAATAGGCATAGCTGAGAGTCACAGGACACAAATGGTTGACGATGGTATTCAGTTCTCAGTAGGTGATTTTACCGTTTTACCATTTAAGACGGAACATGATGCAGTAAATCCCTTTGGTTATCTAATCATGTATAAGCCCACTGGCGAGAAAATCCTATTCGCGACTGACACATACTTTTTACGCAATCGCTTCAGTAAACTTGATTATGTTTTGTGTGAGTGTAACTACTGCAAAGATACCCTGGACGCAAACATTGAAGCCGGATATATCGCTCAAGGCATGAAAAACAGGTTATTGGAAAGTCATTTCTCACTGGAACATGTCAAAGAGTTTTTAGCGGCCAATGATTTGTCAAAAGTTAAAGTAATAGTCCTTCTTCACTTATCGAATGCCAACTCTGACGCAAAGAGAATGGTCCAGGAGATTGAAGAATTGACAGGAAAAATAGTTATCGTTGCTGATGCTGGGAGAGATATTCCGTTGGAGCAATACCCATTTTAAAGGAGGATAATCATGAACAAATGGAACGGAATTGGAAGATTGGTCAGAGATCCAGAACTTAGGTACAGCCCCTCAGGAGTAGCCGTAACAACCTTCACTATCGCGGTCGACCGCAGATTCAAGAACTCTCAAGGCGAAAAAGAAACCGATTTCATTCAGATTAAAACGTTCAAGCAACTTGCCGAACTTTGCGCGAATTCTCTTTCAAAAGGTAAGTTGGCCGGCGTGAGTGGGGCATTACAAATTAGTTCGTACAACGATAAGGACGGTAACAAGAAGTGGTCAACGGACATTCTTGCTGACGAAGTTCAGTTCTTAAGTCCTAAAGATGGCGGGCAAAGTCAGGAAACAGACCGTCCAAGTGGAAAAGGATCATACGGTCATGAAGTTAATTTAGATGACGAGGGAGATATACCTTTTTGATAACGAAAGAATGCTTCAAATGTGGAGCTATGAAACCTGTCGAAGAATTCTATAAGCATATTGGGATGAGAGATGGGTATCTAGGAAAGTGCAAAGAATGCACAAAGAACGATTCCAACCAGCATCGTGCAGATAATCTTGATTCTTGCCAAGAATATGACCGCAAAAGGGCTAATCTGCCGCATAGAGTTGCGTTAAGAAAAGAAGTAACAAGAACGTGGGTAGAGGATGGCAGACAAGCTGAGTCGCAGAGAAGGTATAGGGATAAGTACCCCGAAAAATACCACGCTCGCACAATGCTAGGTAATGCGGTTAGGGATGGAGTAGTAGTGAAGCCTATTCATTGCTCAAAGTGTGGCGCAGAAGCGAATTTAGAAGGCCACCACGAGGATTATAGTAAACCGCTAGATGTCCAGTGGTTATGTAACTCCTGTCATGTAGATACTCGCAGAAAATATCCAAAAGAGAAACAGGAGAAGTTCTTTACTCGACAATATTAGTCACCTTTGGTCTGGATGAATCATATAAGTTCCGGGTCGACACGGAATAATTGTTCTCCCATCCAGCCCATTTAATAACTCAAAAACGGAAGGATGAACATAAATGAAAATCAAAGAGTTAAACGTTCTGGAAATGGCGAAAGGCGCAATCCTTGAGCAAATCGAAGGTGAAACCGCCAAGATAATGAGTAATATTCTTGACCCGAATACTGATGCGAAAAAAGCCCGCAAAATGACAATTACCCTTGTTTTTAAAGCGAATGAGAATCGGGAAATCGTTGAGTGCGAGGCTCAAGCCAAGTCTGTTATTGCGCCGGTAAGGGCCATTGTCACTAGTTACTACTTGGGCGAAGATAATAACGGTAAACCAACAGCCCGAGAGGTATCCAAGTTTGATCCTAATCAAGAAACCATTTTTGTTCCAGAGGAAGAGAAAGTCACTAATGTTTTAAAATTAACAAGGAGCGTGAACTAAATGATTGAAAAAGCATTGAAATTCCTACTGACCTTCCGGGATACAGAGATTACCGAGCACAACGGGTTCAAATATGCCAACCGTATTCTTAATCAGCTTCCAGAAGATGCACCAAGCGTATTCTCTACCAAAACCCTTGCAAGCCTTGTCGAGCTAATCCTTAAGGAGAACACTCACGGCAGCCTGAATGACCTGATAATCCATGTCGAGTCCCCAACTAAGGTAAACGTTCATACCGCGCTTAGAAACCATCTTGACCGCTTTAATCTCTATTCTGCGGTTGCTGAATTGCCACGAATCACATTTGAGAACTATATGGACGTTGAACAAATGAACATCATGTTAAAAAGTACATTTGTTCAATCGGATATGAGGGATAGCCTCATTCAACTTCTTGCAAGCCTAAGCGAAGAAGCGGTTAAGACAACTGACGATGATGGGATTTCTCAGAAAGTAGCGGTCAGAACAGGGGTTCAGACGCTTAGTAAAGTAATGGTTACTCCAATAGTGAAACTTGCTCCTTACCGCACGTTCATTGAGGTGCCACAACCCGAGGGGGAATTCCTCCTGCGATTAAAGACGGGACCTACGGCAGCGTTATTTGAGGCTGATGGTGGAGCTTGGAAGATGCAAGCACGGAAGAACATCAAGCAGTATTTTGAGACAGCCCTTGCGGATCTGATCGCAGCGGGCAAGGTAGTTGTGACCGAGTAAACAGTAATTTAATAGGGGTGGTTTCGGCTGCCCCTCTCTTGGAGGCGAAGGAATGGAAAAGCCGATACTTTTTTCAACTGAAATGGTCAAGGCAATTTTGGCAGGAAGAAAGACGATGACTAGAAGAGTTATCAAGGATAAAGTTTTTCAAGAATGGCAGGACGTTGGATTTTCAAGTGATTTTATTAAACATCCTGATAATTCATGGAGCAAGAAATGCCCATATGGTCAAGTTGGCGACATTCTTTGGGTGAGGGAAACGTGGAATGTGGACAGCGTAAACGATCACAACAAAACGATGGCTATTGATTTTAAAGCCATTCAAGACGGGTACCATGGCGCTGAGGTTATCCGCAGATTTAAACCTGAACGATACACTCAATTCCGCAAGTTCTACCAAAAGGCAGGGTGGCAGTCGAGTTTATTCATGCCGAGAGAAGCCGCTAGGATACTACTTAAGGTCACTAACATCCGGGTCGAGCGGTTGCAGGACATAACAGAAACAGACGCGATGGACGAAGGAGCCCTTCGCATACCAAACACCCCAGAATATCAGAAAGCATTTGATGCGGCTGTCGCGGCTAAGGAAAAGCCACCACTAGGAGAAACCCCACGACAACGGTTTGCTAGGCTTTGGGACAGTTTGAACACTGAGCGCGGGTATGGTTGGGACCTGAATCCCTGGGTGTGGGTAGTGGAATTTGAGAGAGTGAAAATGGAAGACAAATAAAGAGCGGGTGAGAAAGTGGCACGTTCAAGAAATATTAAGCCGGGTTTTTTCCTTAACGATGATTTAGCCGAAATAGAGCCATTAGGGAGATTGTTGTTTGCTGGATTATGGACGATAGCTGATAAAGCCGGGCGACTAAAAGATAGTCCAAAGAAAATTAAAGCCTGTGTTCTCCCTTATGACGAGTGTGACGTAGACAAATTGTTAAATGAATTATGGAAAAAGAAATTCATTACTCGTTATTCAGTAGAGGAAGAAGACTATATTGCAGTCCTTAATTGGAAGAAGCACCAAAACCCACATTTTAAAGAAGTACCCAGTGAAATACCGGAACCGAATGAGGAACAGATGGAACTAGCACCAAACAAGCCTCAGTCTAGCACCAGTCTTTCCTCAGTCTTGCCCAAGTCTAGCCCTGCTGATTCCGGATTCCTGATTCCTGATTCCGGATTCCTGATTCCTGATTCCAGTACGGGTGCTAGCACCGTACTAAAAAAAACTAAGAAACCTAAACCGGAAATCGTCAAAAAGGTATTTGGTGAAAAAGTACACTTATCAGAAGTTGAGTATGAAAAGTTAGTCGAAGAGAACGGCCAACATGATACAGGTGAGATGATTGCCATTCTTGACAATTGGTACTGCTCTAAAGGAAAACCTCCAAACAAATCTGATTATCATTGCATGGTTGGAAAAGGATGGGTACTTAATCGATTCACGGAAGATCAACAGAAGCAATCGAGTAAACCAAAAACAGGGTGGGTTAATACTGGAAAAATTAAACCGACAAGCCAAGATGAAATAACGGCTCAATGGTTAGCAATGCACGAGGAGGTAGAAAAGAATGGACAAATCTGAGTTTGCAAAATTCTATTCGTACATTACATCAATTACCACCGATACAAAACCTTCTCCGCAGAGAATGGAAGTGTATTGGGATGCCTTAAATGATCTTCCTTTTGAAGTAGCGATAACAGCAGCACGGAAAGTAATAGCAACTCTTGAGAATCCTTTTCTCCCGATGCCGGCCGTATTCCGCAAAGCATCTTTGGAAGTCACGGGGAAAGAAACCCTACCATGGCCAGATGCCTATGACCAAGTATTGAGGGTGGTAAGAAACTTTGGGGTACATCGGGCGGAGGAAGCAATTAAGTCACTCACACCAATCAATCAGGCGGCCATGAGAGCATTGGGCGGGTTCCAAGCCTTCTGTGTCAACGAGGAGAATGACACCAACAGAGCGCAGTTTCGCATGGCGTACGAGGCACTAGAAAAGCGCGAAATGATGGACGCTAAAACTCCACAAAAGCTAAAGGATCTGATGGCGGGAATGGGCGGAATTCCAATGCTCAAGCCGGCAGAGCCTTTCAGTCAAAAAGCAATAAGCGCACTTGATTATTTGGAAGAAGATAAGGTTGACGAGATTGAGGATATAGACGCGAGGTCGGACCATATCAGAGAGTTGTTGGCAAGGGCTGCTAAGAACAGGCGGAAGGAACCGGAGTTTAAGCAGATCAAGAAGATGGAGCCAGGGGAAGAGGAAAAGTTTTACTTGTAGGGAGGACAAGCCATGTCAGCAAAAATGACCTTCGATCCCAACATAGCACTCAAGCTCTACCACGAACTAAAAAACGATGTTGAGATAGGAAAAATATTAGGAATAAAACCTAATACTATCGCATCTTGGCGCATACGGAAAAAGTTGCGGAGTATTGCGGTTAAAACCATCAAAGGTGATGAAACTTACCTAACACACTTAGACTATCGCAAAGCCCTTACCCCTGCTCAATCAAAACAGATGAATACGTTTCTTATAGTTCTATCAGCAGCGGGTAGAAAAGCTGTTAAGGCTGGTGTAAAGCCTGATGTTGCTCATTTCATGAATGTTTACAGCGGTAGGTATAAAACGGAAGAAGAAAAGAAAATAGAGGCAATGTGGCAAGAGAGGGAGAGGAAAAGGGCGTGACCTTACTAGAAAAAATCAAGCAAGCCCAATCCAAAAAAGAACTTGATCAATTAAATGTTGAGATCATCCTCCAACATGCAGACTTCAATGAAAATCAAAAGGCATACGTCAAACGCCTTGAAGAACTAGAATTAGGAAACGCGGGGAGGACGAACTATGAATAGACAATGTAGGGAAATCATCGTGGATAAACCATCACCTAGAGATATAGGGCGTTTTATTCCCGGTTTCTCATATTCACAAAAGACTCAATTCAAACACGGAGAGCATAAAAGCCCATCGACAGAATTTAAGATTGGGGAACGCAAGAGCCCTAAAACCGAATTCAAACCTGGTCAATCTGCTCACAATAAATTACCTATAGGTAGTGAAACGATTAGGACCTATAAAGGCAAGAAAAGGGCTTGGATTAAAATCCATGAACCTAATGAATGGAAACTTAAAGCTGTTTATGTTTATGAGTTAATTAATGGTCCTTTGCCTAAAGGATTGGTTGTTCATCACACGGATCATAACAGCATGAATGACCTTCCTGATAACCTACAAGCATTAACGAGAAGCCAGCACATCATTGAGCATAAGGTAGAGACTCATGCATGGCAATACAGGCACGAAAGCGAGGTGATGCAAAATGGCCAAAATTACAACTAGGGAAAAGTTAAGAGAACTCATAGTTGATAGTTTTGCCGGTTAGGTGGCGGTGGCGCAAGCACTGGCATATCTTTGGCAATTGGTCGCTCAGTAGATATCGCAATCAACCACGATCAGGAAGCCATCTCTATGCACATTGTTAACCATCCTGATACCGTTCATTATTGCGAAGATGTATGGGATGTTGAACCTCGTAAGGCAACTAAAGGCCAGCCGGTAGCACTCCTTTGGTTAAGCCCAGATTGCAAGGACCATAGCAAGGCTAAAGGTGGCAAACCGAAGGATAAGAAGATTCGAGGTTTAGCATGGATCGGTTTAAGGTGGGCGGCAACGGTAAAACCGCGAGTAATAATTCTCGAAAACGTGGAGGAATTTCAGGATTGGGGACCGTTGACGAAAGATAAATTTCCAGATCCTAAACAAAAGGGTAGAACCTTTCGAACCTTCGTCAATGCACTGGGATATCAAGGTTATAAGGTCGAATGGAGAGAGCTTCGAGCCTGTGACTATGGAGCACCAACAACACGTAAACGCTTATTTATGATCGCAAGGCGCGACGGGATGCCAATCGTTTGGCCGGAACCAACTCATGGACCAGGGAGATTACCCTATAAGACAGCTGCCGACGTCATTGACTTTGAATTACCTAGTCCGTCAATCTTTGAAACTGCGGCAGAGATTAAAGAGAAGTACAATCTTAAAGCCGTAAGGCCTCTCGCAGACAAAACTATGAAACGGATAGCCAAGGGATTAGATAAGTTTTTCATCAAGAATCCAGATCCCTACATCGTTCAAGTCAACCATGGCGGCGACAACTTCAGGGGACAGAGTATCCATGATCCAATGCCAACACTTACCGCAAAGCATGGATACGGAGTTGTGGCTCCCACGCTTTTGCAGTATCACGACAGCCCAGAAGCTAGAGGGCAAACGGTTGATAAGCCTGTCATGACAATCGACGCATCACCAAGACACGCGTTAGTATCTGCTTATTTGATTAAATACTACGGTCAAGGCATTGGTCAGGATGTAACGGAGCCCTTGCACACTATTACCAGTAAGGACCGTAGTGGCCTCAGTGTCGTTCATATTGTCAAATTCAAAGGCGACAATAAGGGCCAGATGGTTAACACTCCATTACAAACAATAACAGCAAGCATCGGTCAATTTGGAGTAATAAAGACATATCTGAGGGAAACAAACGACACTCAAGAGCTTGGACATTGGCCGAAAGTCAGGGCCATGCTGAACGAATACTGTGATTACCATATCGGCGAAGATGAGATTCTCATAATCGAAATTGGCGGAGATAAATATTTCATTAGTGATATTGGGCTCAGGATGCTAACCCCGAGGGAACTATTTAATGCTAATGGTTTTCCGACTGACTACATCATCGATCACGACAGCACGGGAAAGGTACTTTCCAAAACAACTCAGGTGGCAAGGTGCGGAAACGCTGTTCCTCCGCCATTCTCAGAGCATCTAACCCGAGCGAATCTCCCTGAGTTGTGTGACGGTAGGTATACAGGTAGGGTGGCTGATCTAAGGCAATTAGCGATTTTTTAAAATAATGAGGAGGGAATGCGATGTTCTGGATAGGCCTTGCAGTTGGTTGCATGGTTGGAAGTTTAACAGGAGTAGCTTATGTGAGTATGGTAGTGCTGGGGAAACAGGCTGATGAGAGAATGATGCCGCCGAGGAAGGGGATTGACGAGGAAGTATGAATAAATTCGAACGATTAACCGCGAGAAGTCCTAAAAATAACATGGCATATCTAGTTAATGTCAAGAAAAATGAGCAGGACCTTGATGGCTCGTACAATACACTTTTATGTGTCAGGGATGCGTTTGAAAAGCTTGCTACTTATGAGGAAATACTTCCTGAAATTATTGAATCCCTCGAGGAAGTTATAAAAGCACTCGAGTTCCTTAGAGAGATAAATCTTGAAATGTTTGAGGTGTTAAGCATTGATCCATATGGATTACTAAACGATGCAAAGGCGTCTCTAGCTAAAGTAAAAGTGGAGGATACAGAATGATAATTATCGGTATCGATCCAAGTCTTACCTCTACCGGCATTGTCTCAGTAAATGAATTCGGAATAATCCTTACCTCAGAAGCAGTAAAATCAAAACTATTCGGAGTAAAACGTCTAAGTGACATCAAAGAGCAGATGATACCAAAGGTTCGCTATGATGCAGACGAAGGCGAAGAAACTATGGTATTCATCGAGGGATATTCTTATGGCAGCTTGAACAATCGGGAAATACTTGGAGAACTTGGCGGGATGATTCGGCTAATGCTTTTTGAACAAGAGATACCTTTTATTGATGTTGCGCCAACTTCGCTCAAGAAGTTTGTCACTGGCAAGGGGAACGCGGATAAAATCGCAATGGCCCTGGGAATACAGAAAACATGGGGCAAAGATTTTGAAACAACGGATCAAGCCGATGCGTTTGCACTCTGTCAGCTGGGATTGGCTTACATGGAATTAATACCCGATCCACCAGTATTCAGACAGGAAGTTATCGCAGGGATGAAGGCACCAAAGGTTAAGAAAAAGAAGGTGAAGAAGTGAGTCCAAACCTTCCGTGGATAGTTAACGCAATATACTTTTTAATACTCGTTAAAGTGTTTTTTCTCGGTGAATTCGTAACCTTTACATGGTTTAGATATGGCAGAGAATACCGCCTTTGGTATTCAAGCAGGGAATCATTTGGTGAATATTTAGAGCGAACTGGAAAGAAAAAGGGGTGGTAATTATGGACCAACGTTGTGAAACCTGTGGTAAGCATGAAACTCCTGATTGTAGTAGAGCTTGCACAAATGAAAACCCGATTGGATGGATACCGAAGCCCGAAACGATATCCTTCCCCATCCTCAACGGACTAACCCCAACTATCTCAAGCTGCACTGCAAAAGTCTACGAGGAAATAGGGGAGCTAATGCAACTCTTAGGTAAAGGGCAAAGGCAGAGTGGAGAAATAGTAGAGCAATTAAATAACCATAGTGAATGGGTAAGGAGAACGGTAGAAGAGGCGTTAGATGGAGCACAAGCACTTGTTACCCTAGTATGCACACTGCTTGATGAACCAGGGGATATAGAGATTGCGCTTGAAAGGCATATTGAAAAACTTAAAACCAAGGGCTACCTAAAATGAAAGACAAAGCAGATGAAGAAATCATTCGCCGGTTGAAAAGATTGCGAGAAGAATATCTGAAATTGCCGGATATAAACAAAGAGAAGGGTGGCAAGGGGGAGGAAAAAGTAGAGTGAGCTATGAGTTTTATGTTACTCCTGATGAATACCTAATAGCCGAGAAGAATGGAATTAAAAACTGGACGGTGGACAGGCGTGTTCAGGGCATGGGTTGGCACAAAGAAAAGGCAATAACAACTCCCCCTATACCTCGTAAATCATATGGAAGTTGGATAAAAATTGCTAAAGAAAATGGAATAAACGCATGTACTTTTAGAAATCGGGTTAATGTCTATGGATTTGATATGGAAACGGCTGCGACTAAGCCTTTGCAAAATTTTAAAGAGAATATGAAATTAGTTGGGCAAGGAAACAGAGTTTATCCCCAAGAAACCATAGAACTAGCCGCAAAGAATGGTATCTGTTATAACACGTTTTTAAGCAGAATGAATGACGGTTGGAGTATTGAAGATGCAGTGAAATCCAATAGACGTGCTTTGGTGGAAGTAAAAGGGTGGAAAAGTGGTCCGAGTGTCTTTAAGAGGAAAGGGGTAAAGGTATGAAAACAATCTACGAAATTCGCAAAGCCGGGCGCGAATACTGCCAAACTGAAGGAAGTGAGCATTATAAAGCGGTGGACAAGCTAGAACCCATTGATCTGATAATTGCCAAAGGTTTGGCTGAGGATTTCTGCCTAGCAAATATCATCAAGTACGCGGCGAGATTTAAACAGACTCAAAAGCTTGATGATCTGAAAAAGATAAGTGATTACTCGCATATTTTAGTTGGGGTTAAGTTGGGAGATGCAAAACAAGAGTTAAAAGAGACAGGGTTAAAAAGGGTTAAGTGCGCCGATGGGTATTGCTCAAATTCTTTTATAAAGACAATTGGGCACATGGAGGATTGTCGGCATGCAACAAAAATAAATTATCCAAATAAGTTAGGCGTGTGTGAGTGGCTTACAGATGAGGAAAAGGGGGTAATACCTAGATGATCTTCGACAAACTAAAAGCCAAATTGAGCAAGAAACCTAGTCCAGACCTAACCAAAAACATCATAGATTGTGGCTTCACATTCCGAACATATCACTGCCTGAGAAGAGCAGGAATAGAGACTGTAGGTGATTTGGTGAAGTTATCTTGGAATGACCTTGCGGGAATGCGAAATGTGGTTAGACGGACGATTGTGGAGGTTGAAAAGGTGCTGGGTGAGATGGGGCTGGGACTCAGGAAGGAAATATGAAGGTAATCCAGTTTAGGGTAAAACCCAAACGTGATAATCGAGTTGCTGATTTTCTTGGAGAATTAGAAACTACCAAAGAATTATTTCTTCTAGGTGAATTAGATAAAATAATCATCATTTCAAGCGGCAAGGATTTGAAGTGTTGTTCCTCAAATGGCCTAAAGGTATCTGATGCGAAAGAAATGTTCAGAGATTTCCTTTGTGATCCTAAGCAATATATCGACTGAGGGAGGTAAAACATGCCTAGTGTTTATTGCAAATCAAACTGTGAACGAAAAGTTAAAAGCACTGGTAGATGTGGATGCAAGAGTGTAACAGTAAGAAGTAATGGCGAGTGTTCGATGGTAAGGTTTTCGTGGTTTAAACAAGGGGACCCCAAAGAGGATATGGATAGGGGATCACTTATGGAGTATATAGATAAACTTGAATTAGCCTTGGGAATTTGCTAGGAGGTAAAGTATGAACCTCATTGAACAAATATCTTTCCACAAAGAAAAACTGGCTAAAGTTAAGAGCCAAATACCATATCTTGAAAGTGTGATAGCGGATTTAGAATACCGGCTGCAAAGTGAAAAGATTAATAATCCGGTGGCGTGTCTTAACCCTATCCAGCTAATCGACAAGGGTTGTAATGGATGCCAGTTCGAGGATAGATGTAGTTATCAGGGTAAGGGGAGAAAATTTAAACTGTAGGGGGAAGGAAAATTGAATTTACGAGATATCCAAGATAAATTAAAGTCCATCAAAGAATTAGAGAAAGACTTAATTCTGGCTGAGATTTTAAAGAATAACCCTAGATTTAGCGTGACGGCAATCAATAAAACAGATGATGGCTTGAGAATTAGTAAAAAATACTCGGTTAACGGATTTGACTTCGAGGACGATGGGTACATCAATTACGAAGAAGAAATTAGTATTTTTGTCCTAAGTGCAAATAGGACCGTAGAATATATTGAAAAGTTATGGAAGGATTATCCTGAGTTTTGCGAGGCTACAGAAAGATTAAGAGAGTATAGTTTCTTTTCAATACCCGGAGTAAACACAAGATTAATGCTTACCGACCAACTTATACTTCCTAGTAGGGTAACATACAATCAAACCAACACTTTCTCTGGTGGCGGTGGAGGTTGTGGCGGTGGAGATTATGAGGTCAAGAGAACACCCCAAAGAGTCAAGAAGTACATCGAAAACAGCGACAAGTTAATCTATATCTTAGAAAAATCATTATTGGAATTAAAGAAGAGAAGGAAAGAAGTCGCTTCCCTTCAACTTGTGCCGAATGATTTTTAAGGGGGTAATCTCATAGCAATGATAAAAGAAAGCCAGAACATCCTTGAAGAACGACTGAAGCTGTACAAAAAGCATAAAGCGGAAGTCATAACAACTTTACAAAGGGTATCGGTTTGGGAAGAAGCATTGAAGGCTGGGGAGTTGTGGTTGTTTGAATATCATTCAAGCCCCATTTTAGGTATGCCTCATTCAACCACTACAACTTCACCGACAGAGCAAACGGTAAGCCGAAGAGAAGTTACAGCTGAGCTGGTGCAGGAATGGATCGATGAAGATAAATCTAGGATGCGCTTTAAAACTGTTGAGATAGAGCAGATCGATGAAGCGTTGAAAGCGTTGACCAGGGAACAGGAAACCGTCATTAATGCAAAGTATTTTGAATCCGAGACATGGAGAAATATAGAAATAGTGTTCAATGAACGGCATTCAGTCGGAAGAGTGTATATTACGTCAGAGGGTATAAAGAAAATAAACAAGGAAGCGTTGGATATTCTATGGCAAATACTTGGGCCTTTGTTTCAAAGATATCTGTACTTCAGGAAAGCAAATTGACCATTACCGATTTATTACCTGTTTTTTACCTAAAAAGTAACTGTTTTTGAGAATTGGACATGCTACGATGTTAATGTGATGTTTTTAGAATTATAAACGAAATGCGCCTGACAAATAGTTGGGCGCATTTTTATTTGTTTTCAAGGAGCTGGTTCGATGTGGAATCTTGCGCTCAGTTTATGGCGGCTTGGGAAAGTGATTATGAGAATTGCCATACGTGCAGGTATTGGGACCGCGACGAATTAACTTGCTTGAACAAAGAAGAGTTGGCAAGACGTGAAAAGGCTAAAAAACTTAACGAGATGGATAAATTGATGCGCCGATCTAAAGCAGTGTATATCCATCCTGATTAGCTCATTTTTCCTCCTTACTATAAAGGGCACTCTTAATTGGGTGCCTATTTTTTTTCGTTGGTCGGCTTTAAAATCTAACTGCTCGACTGGCATTAGGGATGCAGAGATAATAGGCCAGCAGAGACAACAGGACTTGGGTTAAGGAGTTGGGAATATGGCTGTTAGCAAATGGCCTGAGGTAGAATCTAAATTAATGCTAATTGAAGCATGGTGTAGGGATGGCCTCATAGAGGAAGATATATGCCATAACTTGGGAATTAATATAGCAACGTTTGCAAGATATAAAAACGATCATTGCGAATTGCGCGATGCCTTGAAAAGAGGCAAAGAAGTAGTTGACATAATGGTCGAGAATGCCCTATTCAAGCGCACTCAGGGCTATAGATATGATGAGGTCACTACAGAGAGTATGCCTGTATATGACGCTCATGGGATAATAACAGGCTATGAGATGAGAGAAACTAAGAGAGTTACTAAGGAAGTCCTACCTGATCCAACCAGCATGATATTCTGGCTTAAGAATCGCAAGAAACTTGAGTGGAGAGATAAGCATGAGGTTGAAAAGACAGTAGAAATAAGAGTCCCCATGCTAGAAGAGATCCAGGATACATTCAAACATATGCGGCAGTTAAATAAGGTGGAGGTTATTGATGTTAAGGTGGATGAATAGTTATACAGTAGTATGGATAGTGATGTAAGGATAGAGTTTGATGTGTGAGTTTGACGGCCAAGGGTCGCTCGCCTGTTTATTGTCTGCCGATCACAAACAATTCGTCTATAAGTGATGGACATTGACGCATAATCTCTACTTGCTACTTTATGTTGTTGCATTGAGAATGGCTGTGTTCCTACTCTCGCAATGGATAGATAGGTTGTTAAGTATTACACATAACTTGACGTAATGTTAGTTATGGGACCCAATGTTGTATTCTCAATAGGGGGTAGCCTTCTTTTTTGGTTATTGGCTGAGAGCATGGCGGTAGTCCCAACAATTATATCCACCATTTTTAGAAACTTTTAGCCCCTCATTATGCAGTGATGGGGTTTTCCTTATGCACAAAAGGAGTTGATGCCAATGGAAGATGAAATAAAAGAGTATCTTCACAGCAGAGGAATTACAAACGATTTATCTGAAAGCCTTAGTGAGCACCTATCAAATAACATTAGGGCATCAGCTAGGGAACTAGCCGACATACTGCGTAAGGAGTTTGGAGAACCAAACAAAGCTTAGCATTCACTCCCATGCATGCAGAGATAGACGTACTATACTATAGTATCTTTACATGATTTAAGGAATGATTATATACCTCATCCTTACTGACACAAGGGATTAGCCCACTTCTATCACAGTTGGTTTATTGATGTTTTTTTAAACTCAAACAAGCAGAAAAACCAACTAGAAAAGTAGGTGCATAATGGGCGATAAAGTTATCAAGAAAACCCAATATATCAATACTGATACTGGCGCATTGGAAAACGAAAGCGTTCAATATATAGCGGCTTCCTTCCATGATGAAAAGGGATATTTGTTTTGGGCGAGAAAGAACTTTGCTAAATCCTTTGTTGATGTGGACTTTCCTAAGAGTATGACGATGAAGGAACGAGGGCAGATGGCGACTCTAGCAAAGAAGATGTGGTCCACTACTAATATGCTGGGGTATCGTGGCAATGGTGGAGTTAAGTCCTACAATGATGAACAGATAGGGAACATCGTGGGACTGAAGCCATACCAGGCTAAAACATTTATGAGAAAAATGATAAGGGTCGGGATGATCGCCAAGGTTACAGTGACAACTGGGGAAGAAAGGGCAACTCAGTATTACATCAATCCAATATACTTCTTTGGATCGAACCGGATACCATTAAACCTCTATCTGATATTCAAGAGTCAACTTGATAAGGTTCTACCTAGTTGGGTCCTAGAGAAATACGCCTTAGTAAAGGGGGCTTCTTGTTGAGGGACAGGGTACATTTTAGGTGGAGTTGCAGCTGGATGGACCTTTGCTGGGATGGCGCATATAAAAAAGAACGAGTAAAGGGAAGAACTAAGAAAATAATGCAACGCGATACGAGGATAAGGCTAAAGAAGGAACTTAGGGAGGCGGTTATTATGTAATGGCGAAATCACAAGGACCTCAGCAACAGTTAGAAATAACTGAGCAGGAAGAGGAACAAAACAGACAGCTTTTATACGAAGCAATCTATGGGCAGTTCATCGCGAGTGGCGCGAGTCCTAAAGAAGCGGTGGTATCAACCGAAGCATTAATTCTTAAGCATATTAATAACCTCTTTGGATTTGAGGGATTAGCACACAGTATAGGCGCGTTGAGTATACCCTATTTCTGTAAGTACTTTCTCCAAGATACTTTCATACCAAAAACAAATAACACTGCTCGAGAACTTGCACCTGTCCATCTCGAGATATGGGATGAGCTCGATGACATGTTCATCCAGGACTCATACGACAAACTAGAAGCGGTCCTTCCCCGGGGTTGTGCGAAAACAACTTTTTTGGATTTCGCTTTATCGGTGTGGCTCCATGCCTATAAGAAAAGCAAGTACACCCTAGTGGCAGGAAGGACAGAGGGTGATGCCGTAGCTTTCATAACCCAAACACGCCAGGCTTTTGAGGAAAATCAATATATAATAGCTGGTTTTGGGAGGCTGATCAAACCTAATGAATTCACAATTAATAAGTTAGAGCTTGAGCTTACGAACAAGACAAAGATTCAGGCCATATCATCTACGAGCTCTATGCGTGGTAAGAAATATGGCGAAAGCAGACCGAGCTGTATTATCGCTGATGATTACCAATCCAAGGCTGACATAATTACAGAGGTAAGCCGCAAAAAGAAATATGATACATGGGCAGAGGATAGCGCCTACGCTGGGGATAAAGCTGTATACCGTAAAGGTGTGAAGATTAAGCCGGCGACGAAGTTTATAGTTATCGGTACAATTTTACACAAAGCTTGCTTTATGTCTCAGCTGCTTAAGGATAGAGATTACAAACACATCTTAAAAAGAGCATTGGATTTTGATGCGACTGATTATTTCAATGAACACCCGCTATGGAAGCAATTCAAAGGAATCTATTTTGATGATAAGAGAGTGGACCCACAGGCTGATGCTAAAGAGTTCTATTATCAGAATCAAAAGGAAATGCAATACTCCACAATATGGCCAGATAAATATGATTGCTTAGACAGCGCCATTGATTTCTACAACAACCCTATCGCCTTTATTCAGGAGATGCAGAATGACGCGAGTAAGATTGGTGTCAAGTGGTTTAAGTCAATGCGTACACAACCAGCTGATGAAATAGAAGATCATGAGTGGGAGAAAACCATGCTAGTCTGTGATCCTGCGAGTAGCATCGCAGTTAAGTCAGATTATAGTGCTTTGTGCGTCGGATCAACAGCTTATAACGGGTTCTCGTATATAAGAAAAGGCGTATTAGCAAAACTGGGCTTTGATGACTTTTGTTTGAGGGTAGTCGAGTTATTGAAGAAATATGCGGACATAACGCATGTCAGCATAGAGAAAAATCTATACAGTGGGGCTGACGTTCTCAAGATAAAGGAACTTATATTGACGGAACCAGAACTTAAAAATAGGCAGATTGAGTTCTTAAACAAAATGCAGAGAACTAACAAGGATTCTAAGATAAGCACGATAATTCAAGGAGTAAACATGGGCCAGGTGATTTTCAACGAAGAAGACACTGAGTTCAACGAGCAGGTTATGGAGTTCAGTGGGGTTGATTTTAGCGAACACGATGACGCTCCGGACTGTGTTGCTCAGTTTACAATTGACGTTAAGGAAATAGAGGTTATTTGTCGTGTTGAATTCATGGACCGTAATAAGTTGTTTGGGAGGTGATCACCATCTTTGAT